>NHIA01000014.1 GCA_002170825.1 Cyanobacteria bacterium TMED177 | reverse complement strand
CGACGCTCATACCCGCACCTACGACACCTTCATCGGTGGGCTGCACAGCCTCTACAACGACCTCGAGGAACCCCCGGAGAGTTACAAGGGGGCCTACAGCATCAGCATGGGGCAGCGGATTCGTTACTACTTGCCTCGGATTCGCATGGTGATGGGTCTCCGCGATGACGGCCATCTCGAGGTGCTGATGAGCCGGGATGGCCTCACTCTCGAGCAGAGCAAGGATCTGGCCAGACGTCGCGGCTACCTGGCGGCTTACATGCCGGACCATGCTTCCAAAAGCCGCTTCATTATTCCTGGCGTCAAGGGGTTCACGGAAGAAGATGCCAACTGGATCAGCGGTGGAGCGACAAGTTTTGTCCATGTCCCATACATGCTGAGGCTCAGTACCCGTCAGACACCGCTGCGGGGTGATCTGATCGCGGACTTCAGCCCCAGGCTGACCGGGGATGACTCCTGTACTGGAGGGATGGATTGCCTGCAGGCCTTTGGAAATCACATGGCCGATCGAGCCCTGGCAGGACTGAATCGCGTGATGGAGCAGGGGGTGGAACCCATTGCACGAATGATCTGGGCACCCAGCAATCCGGTGAAGCCGGATGTCGAACAGGTGCCTGATCCGGCATCGGATTTGGATCGCTCGCCTTTGCGGGAACCGCCGATCACCGCNGACCCCCTNGTGCTGTTGGAACCNCCTTCGCGTGTGGAGTTGGAGCGTGAACCACCGAGCCAGGATCTTGATGAAGACGAGGTTGAGGCCTTCGCACCGCAGGTGCCNCTGCCGCCGGATCTGCCTCCTCCGGTGCTGTTGGACATGCCCAGCCTGGATGCACCACTGCTGCCGGAGCCGGAGTCAGGGCTCGGACGGGATGACGTCCTGGATGAGGAGATGGTGCTGGATCAGCGCGACGGTGTTGAAGGAGCGCCGCCTCCACCCGAACTCCCCCCCCTCGATCCACCAGCGTTACCGGTCGACAGTTTCAATTGACAGGGGCTGTTCTGCTAACAGAGTCTGTTAATTGTCTGAACAGGTCGATGCGGGTGTTTTTAGGCAAGGGTTAGCCGCGACTGTCTGAAGTCTCTTCCCCGCTGATGTGGTGGTGATAAATGCCAATAAAAAAAACCTCTTTTATAAACGAGGTGGTATAGATGAGGTTTTCTCACGAAACTGATCGGCATCTTCACGACACTATCAATTTCCTTTCAAACTTTTTGCAAAACGGCTACATAACGGGAACGAGACGAGTTGGTCGGTGACGTTTAAATCACCGCAATTTTTGATGTTTCTCTAGTGCCTTTGACCATCGCACATGTTCATGAGCGCCAAACAGACACCGACCTGCAACAAACAGCGATCGATTGAATGACANAAGATGATAAATTAAACCTATAACGAAGCCTAAAATGTGTTCTCCACACCCAATCTAAGTCTCTCTCAGCCAAATTGAGCAGGATTTGGCTGGGATTCGTTATTTCACTCAAGGATCCACTACACCAGTAGACAGATGAGAGGTCAGCGATAAACTTGAGCAAGTATCAAAAAGAATTAAGTCAAATGACAAGCTGCATGATCCCGCACAGCTTGACAATATCAGGCAACTTAAATGAGCTTGAAAGTATTAAATGGCAACATAAAAATAGCTTATTTAGGCCGGTCGATACGGTATCTATTAACATCGATTCAACAGCTTCTACGCCAGCCGGAGGGGGGTATGAATTTTGGGTTTATGGAGGTTTGCAATATAAACAAAGCGGTAAGATTAAATGGAGGCAGTCAAGCGTCAGAAAAATAGTATATAGAGACAAGGATAGTTTTCCTGTAGCACAAATTGAATACTATAGGATTTGGCCTGAGGATGGAAATTTAGCGGCAATCAAACAGATTGATTTTCAGCAAATAATTGATTCAGTTAGTATTATCTATGGAGACAGCGAGCGCAATACACTCGACATTTCCGAATATCGTTTTGAAGATCATTATCCGCCAGCCCTTTATGGAGGAGAAGGGCCAGATAAAATCATTGGATCAAGCTTTAATGACACGCTGGGTTCATCCAGCAGCAGAGATATCTGCGATATAGAGAATAAAGGCAATCTTTCAATCAAAACAAAAGATATCTTGGTTGGAGGAAAAGGCTCCGACACTTTTTATGCAGACAATGGATCCGTCATCAAGGATATCGAAGTAGGTGAAGTAATTTATCTCTACAACGACTCTCAAAACTACTTAAATTCTATAGAGGATAAAACTCCTGTTTTCAAGCAAAAGAGCAAGAAGACTATTATCAANATTGGAGATATTAGAATAAAGACTAATCTCGCAAGCTACTCACATTCACACTATTTCTACAATGGAACTGATCTTTGCTGGACCACTGAAGCTGGATCCAACTGCGACATAGGATATATCACTGGGATGCCAGAAGGGTACGCATTTAGCGCCACAGAAGTCTTCTAGAGAGCAAAAAATACATCATGAAAAGCGTAGCGTTGATAAAAAATGATCACACATAGAAGGAGCTATTCAACGGAATAATCCAAAGAATAGAATTAGCGATTTAAGTCAAAACTGAAAATATTGGGTTGATCATCTATTGCGTTGCCTGAATAAGGCTGTGAGTCAAGAACCAACCGCTATTGGGTAGGGTGTCGCAAACAATGTTTGCATGGTGCATGGGTTGGGTATAAACATAATCAACTCTAAGTCTGAAGACTGCATGGACCAGCTTCTGGTGGACAGCACTGGCAACAGACGCTTCGTTCCCATCCGTATCCCGAACACCCACGACATCCCGTGGCGACGTCTCCAAGACAAGAGGGGTGGCCTGTGGGCTGCTGCGGTCAAGCTCTACCGAGAAGGGCAGCAGTGGGAATACACCAGCGGTCAGCTGGCAGAGCTCTCCGCTCATCAGGACGACTTCCTTGAACGGGACAGCTGGTGGGACACAGTTGTTAGCTATGTCTCCGATCAGTCGATGGTGACAACAGGTGGCATCCTCCGTTATGCCATCAGCCTTGACCTCGACAAAATCAACAACGGTCATCAACGCCGTGTTGGTCGAGTGATGCGAGCACTGGGCTGGGAGAACACCTCACGCAAGATCAACGGCAAATCGACACGGGTCTGGGGCAGGCCGAGAGACTCTGAACAGCTTCCCCCAAAAGTCTCTGACTTTTAATTTGTTGCATCGAGCTGAATGTGCCCTGTTGATACAGTTTCTCTTTTATTTAAGTAGATATTGCTTGTAGCTTTCGCCACAGTGCCCACCTCTTTTTTAGCTTGCAGCACCTTCAGCCATCGTTATGCCTCGTCCAGATATTGCATCAATTAAATGGGAAGAGGACGGGGAGCTTTCTCCCCAAGATACTTTCAATCTTGTAAAGCTTCTAAGCAAAACCGAAGATCACGATAAAGCGTCTGCTCTACTTCATCTTTCTTCTAAGCACAAGCACTCCAGAATTTCTAAGCGCAGTCACAAATAAAAATCCTCATTTCTATNTGTGGCTCAGTTCGAATTAGTCTGCACCAAAACCCTTGTTTAAGGATTTCATCTTTGTAGCTTTAGGCTTCAGAGTTACTTCTGGTGCGGGAGCGTCATCCTTGAAAATCAACCCTTCAACCCAGACAGTTAACGCATAGACGGCGATCAAGGCAGGGATGATGACAAGCCATTCATTTTCAAACTCATAAGGTATTTGTCTGACCGCAAAGATTGTTAAGTATCCAGTGGCAAGGGTTAGTGCTAAGCGTCGAACCGTTCCTGAAGTCAATCTCACCCCTGTTAATACCTGTAATGCTACACATAAACGTATCGGTTAGTTTCTTTTGTCTTTAAACTATAGAAAAGGCTTATTATTTATGGCTCAATATTCTCGTAACGACCATTCATCACTTTCATTCGGCAGACGGCTTGTGCGGGCAGAGCTTGATGCTTCTCAGGCCAAGCAAGAGCTAGCTCAACTGAAACAGCAGTTGCCGGGTAATAAGGAGCTTCAGTCTGCTGCATTAGCTGGTGATGCCATCAAGCAGCAGCGCAAGGCGGCAAAACAGATGATGGCTCGCGCTGATGTGACCTTGGATGAACTCAACAGCATTGACCCGGCGTCACTTACCCCAATGTTTCAGGAGCAGCTACGGCTCAGCAAACGTGATGCCGCTTTCAGAGAGATGCCAATGCAGGACAGTGGGTTCTCCTTTGCTACTCCTCAAGCTCAAATTAGGTTTCAGAACTGGCAGCAGCAGCCAGCTAGCCAGCAGAACTTTGCAGAAACCAACCTGACCCCCGCGCAGCTGACACCATTCCAGAAGTGGGATGCCCGTCAACGGTCAGTTGCTGGCCGTCAATGGAACGCTAAGCAGCATCGTTCTCAGTACGACACCGAACAAATGCTGGCCAAATCTAAAGCGAATATGAACAAACCCAAGGCTCAGGGTCGCCGTATTGGTGGTGTTAAAGACTTAAACAGTTGAATAGCCCATAGCAAGCCAACAGTGGTATCAAAAAATTTCGGCGGCATCTCACATCTTTTGTTGTGAATTAATAGAATTGGTGTGTATATATTAATAGTAATATGTCTGATTCTCGTATCAAAATATCAGAAGCTGA
Source organism: Cyanobacteria bacterium TMED177 (assembly GCA_002170825.1). Taxonomy (GTDB): domain Bacteria; phylum Cyanobacteriota; class Cyanobacteriia; order PCC-6307; family Cyanobiaceae; genus Parasynechococcus. Next base: position 8,986 of record NHIA01000014.1, on the reverse strand, counting down.
TGTCCGTAAGTTTGTCGAACTTGTCAACAACGGAATGCAACGCAAAGCAGCAGCTCAAGAGGTTGGTGTTGATATCAAAAGTATTAAGTATGCTTGCAAACGTTTAGGTATTCAATGGCCTGACCGCACACTACTGTCTGAGCAGCTCAAACAATANGAGCCGCAAATCCTCCCAGGCACCATTAGCCAGCACCAGTTAGCTAGAGAACTTAACTGATCGCAGCCTAGGCTTAGTGAGCTATTTAAAGAACTTGGTTATCCGTCAATTCCTNCAGGTGACCCAGGTCCAGATGCTGCAACAAAAGCAGAACGTATCCGTAACTGCGAGCGCGTCCTTGAGCACCTTGAAATTAAAGGCGGTTACTTAAAACCAACTGTTCTTGAACTTGGTTTACCTGAATCCTTTCGTCATCACGTGGTGGAGTATGCCAAAANAATTGATTTTGATTTCGAGCTTTATCGTTTTGCCCATCGCCAGTACGGTCACTGGTTGACTCTTGTTGGCAAGGCTAAACCCATTCATAAGTGTGATTACTTAATTCGTTCTCGCTGTACCAAGTGCGGTTCTGTTCACGACGTCAGTTTGGTGAATATGAAAATGGGTGCTAGCACTCAGTGCATTGATTGTTCACGGGCTGAACGTCGAGGTCGAGACGTGGGAAAGCGAATCAAGTGTGACGAGACTGGTGAAATCCTTTCATCCATTCGCAAGCTGAGTCTTCGTACTGGAGTGCTGCATAGTTCAATCAACTATCGATTAACCAATGGCGGCTTCTTCCAGCACGAAGGTCTGACATATCGGCTTGTCTAACTACCCCGCTAGTATCTGTTTAGATGCCATTACTACTGATGCTAGAGCAACAGGATACTCATTAGCTCCTAATTGTTCGCCGTAAACCATCGCTTTTTCATACGATTGGAGTTTGCAGAAGTTTTTCACGCGCTACCTGGATGCACTGAGCCTTCGTCGTTGGCAAGTGATTTCGCCTGAAGAACTGAAAGCGGCCGAGCANAAACGAGTGCTAGACCGCCTTTATGGGAAGAAGTAATCCACCGCTATTTTTTAATGAGTGGCCAAAGATCCTTTCGAATGATTTCTTCCAGCTCCTAACCTGCATCTTCAGGTTCATCACTTAGTAGATCACACAATTCTGGATAGGCTNCTAAGTTGTCAAACACTTCGTCAATACAGGAATCCCAATAACGATAGTTTGCTTTTACCAGTTCTTCACCGANAAGCACTTTGATGNTGTTTCCTGTTGTTTCAATAACTTTAATTGTCGATANATGGCCGCCCCAACCACTGTTAACTGTATCCAAAAATGCGTAAGCGTCCTGAGTATTATTCACAATCACTTCTAATGGACTTCCCATNTCGCCACATTCGTTGTCGTAATACCAAACGGTTTCGTTGTTAGTCTTGTCAATTATTACCCATTCGACCTTTAATGTCTCAACTTCTTCCGGATAGCTGTATTCGCTAACGGCACTACTTACTCCTATCCGATCTGTCAGCCAGTCCTTGATTAGAGCAATTGAGTCTGTGTTTTCTACGTATACATAGACACCATCGCTGATTTTAAAGTAGCCGTCACCTTCTACCGTCAGTAGATCATTAAGTGGTTTTTCAATAATAAGTTCTGCCCACGCCTCCTGTATTTCTTTGCCGATGTAGTNCAATACTGACTTCGCTGCGCTTTCATCGAGGATCTCGATGCCTAGCTCCTTAGCTTTATCGAGCTTGCTACCTGCATCTTTGCCGACAATAAGGTTGAAATGCCTATTGTTCTGTTGCTCGTAGTGGTGTTGTAGGTGTTGCGGTTTGTTTTGTCAGCAGCGTGGCTTACGGTTGAGATTTTTTTAGGCAGATATGTCTCAGCCTTGGACATAAGCAAATGTTGCTTGCCACCTGAACCGACCGAACAGGTTGTGGTTGTATTTCATATCCGCGACAGCACAGGCGGCAGCTGGTGATACGCAGGCTCTGACTTTTCGGTGGATGGCTCGTTTGTGCTGGTTGTGGAGCGTGACGGTGAAGTCTTGAAGCTGGCTCATTAGTTGGCAGTGGTTGTGAGGTCTCCCCCCTGATGCCTCAACCATCGCAGCGACGGGCTCAAAACAAATCACCCAATCGGGGGGTTTCGGGTACTTCGAGAACCCCTGCAAACACTGGTTTTGGTANTAATGTATTTGTTCGANCGGGGGATGAATTGAGCAAGACGGTTCTTCGTGACGTCCTTTTTCTGCTCAAACCCCTGGAGGTACTGCGNTTTCCTTGTGCCAAAGCCGACTAATTTATACGGTTAGCTTTTTCCGACGACGGGTAATTTTGCTTAAGCGTAAATACANTGACAAAGAAATATGTGCTTTATGATGCACTGGCTGTCATATTGTCCTATTAAGCTACTATTCNCAACGAGGATTTGAATGGGTTTCACTATCCCCACCATCGCTTTAGGCGCGGTTATTTCTATCTGCCTTCACTTCCTTCTGTCGCCCATTCTGAACTAGGCAGAGGTTGGCTCAATAAAAAAGCCGAGGCGCTACCCCCGGCTCCAAACCCTTGACCCGTCCATTGTCCCACTGCATATGGTGTGATTCCAGTAGAGGTGACCGCACCTGTAGTGGTCAGTCTTCCTACAGCTCCTCCAGCTCGGGGTCTGGCTGCGGCATCGCCACGCTCGGCAGAACTGTTCTGGCAAAGCGCCTCCCACCAACTTGCACAGTGTTTCCGTCCGGTGTTTCGACCATACCTTTTGTGTTCAGTGGTTTAATGTCCGGCTATTCTTTAGGCAAATTCATGCGTATGTAGCGTCAATCTAATAATGTTAGCAACTGTAAAGCCTTTGGATTTTATGGTGCATTAAAGCCCTATGGATTGCCAAAAGGGTGATAAAAAATTTTGTAGCTATATGCATTTGGTGACTTCAGTAAAAACAGCCTATACGAGGCTAAAAGTGCTAGAAAATCTTCATCACCTTTAATACCCTTCGTACACGAACGGCTGGTCGAACAAAAAATAACTATTAATTGCAATGGATCTCAGCGACGCTGAGCAGCAGCAATCAATAGCAGAATATTTTCTGCTTCGTTTGTTTGCTTTGCAGTCCGCAGCGCGAACGCTTGAACGATTGATGTTTCAATCAACAGTTGTTNATCGTGCGTTTGCTTGAGTCAACTGCTGCGTTGAATAGATGCAGAGCAATTGCTTTGCTTCAATGAAGCAGCCGATTGCAACAGCCAACAGCCGGCCGCTTACCAGCGCCTTTCACGAGTGATTTTCTTTCATTCGTTTCACATATGAAATCCTTCTTTGCTTCTGCACTCGCCGTCTTCTTTCATTGCGTCGGATTTGCAGTTGGTGCCGGTCTTTGGCTTGCTATTGGTTACGCAGTTGGCGTTGCCATTGGTGCACCCATCGCTCAGCCTTGACTGGCCTTGCTTGGCAGCTGGGCTGCTACTTGATGTTCCACGACCAGATGGCGGCTGCCCTCGATCGCTCACGGCAGAAGTTTCTGACCGTGCTGGATCGGGCATTCGCCTGAATGCTTAGCCGCTTACCAGCGGCTTTTTTTCTAAGTGTCATTCATATCTTCTTCAATGACAAAGTCTTATACATCCTCTGAGGACAAGCTCCTCGAAGACCTCGTTGCCCTGCTTGAACGTGACGACCAACCCAANTGGCGTAAGCCTTGGGCAGGCCATCAAGGCGAGCACCGAAACCTCATCACTGGCAAGCCGTATCAAGGCGTGAACCCTTTGCTCCTTGAGATGGGCCTGCTCATCCGCAAAACCGACAGCCCTCTCTGGTGCGGTAGCGGTCAGGCCAAAGCACTTGGTTGGTTCCCTACGAAATGAAGCAAAGGCGTTCGCATGCTCCGTCCTCAGCTCAACAGCAGAGAGATGGTCGATAGAGATAGCAAGCCTCACCTCGATGGCGAAGGTCACCCCCTTGTCTCTGCTTGGGTCAGCTACAAACCAGTCGTTGTNTTCAACGCCATTGACTTAACTGGTGGCAACGAGGAAGCAACGGCTGAGCTGCACAAGCGCATTGCCACTGAGCTTGGCGTTACTGATATGCCAGCTGGTGACACTCGTGTACTCGATGCCGAGAAGCATCTGTGGAGCTGGCCGGTTCCTACCAACTTCGGTGGGACCACGGCTTGCTACAGCTCTTCGCTTGACCGCATCTCGATGCCATTGGCTGAGAGCTTTGATTCACGCGAAAGCTTCTGCTCCACTTGGTTGCACGAGCAGGCTCATTCCACGGGCCACAGCTCAAGGCTTGACCGCAAGTTGGGCAACCAGTTCGGCTCTACTGCCTACGCCAGAGAGGAACTCATCGCAGAGCTGGCCTCTGTTCTGGCCTGTTACCGCCTGCGTATTGGCTACGNGCTTGAGCAACACGCTGCCTATATGAGCAGCTGGGCGAAGGCTCTCAAGGAGGGCGGTGCCAAGGAGCTGATGAAGGTGCTCAAGGAAGCTCGAATGGCTGCTGACTTGATTGCCCCTGAAGTTGGCGGGGAGGTTGAGCTTTGAATCTCACAGCGCACACCTCTCACTACATCGCCAACGTCCCTCTCGAAGGGAGGGCATTCACTTGGCAGGTCACCATCCACGACAACGGACGTGACATCACATCACCAGAGTTCAAGACCCACGCCGAAATGAGGCAGTGGGAGAGCGATTGGTACGAACGCAACACAGTGTGTTAGCGGAAGCCAAAGCCCTCACGGCTAGGGCTCTTGTTCTCCCACTGACGGGCGAGTGCATCCAGCATCAAGCTGATGTACCGCTCGTCGGCTCCGGTCGATTCGCTCAGGCTTTTCAAGGTGTCGTTGATTGCCTTGATGGCCTCTGGTATCTGCTTATCCAGGTGCTCTTTCGAGGGCTGGTAGGGCATCTGCTCAAAAGAAATCCCCCCGAAACCTTAGGGAAACGGGGGGCAGAGCGGTCGGCAGTCCCGCAGGAATCACTCCTCGCCAGACTCGTCCTCGTCAGTAATGCCCACTGGGATCAGGCGGATACCCTTTTTGCCCAACTTGATAGTGAATTCATCACCCGTCTTCAAGTCCAGCATTGCGGTGTAGGCCTTACCGACGAGCAGGTTCCCATTGCCCTGCACGGTTGCTACGTAACTCAGTTTTCGTCCACCTTTGCCGATACCAGCTGNTCCGCCGCCCAGGCTGACGCCCTTGGCTTCCAGCAGTGCTTCGTAGAAGGCTGTGAAGTTCAGGCGTTCGCCACCGGCCTTCTTGTCTGAGATGTAACCGCAGGCGCGGACAAGATCAGACTTGGGTACATCACCGAGATCTTTGACCTTGGCAAGGAGTTCAGAACCGACAAGCATTTTGNTCTTATAACGCCTCTTTAACCTGACTCTTTGACTGCCTAGTTGTCAACCATTTGCCGCCTATCAGCGGCTCTTTTATTGGGTGTCCTTTGGTCACATACCAATGACCCTCTCAGTTGTACCAGTCGATCCAAACGGTATCGTCAACATTGCTGAAGGCTTGACCGGTTTCGTTGATGAGACCGAACAGCTGCAGCAATCAATGATGACCACCCTCTTCATCAGTGGTGCTAGTGACGCCAGTAATGGTCGTTGCGCTTACNTCCTGCTGGAAGATGGCTCACGGATGTGGTGCCCCAACAGCCTGCGTTGCTGGCTTGTTGACGTGTCTATCAAGACCCAGCAATACGACAGCTTTGACCCTGTCGAGAAGCTGCTCATCCGTGTGACCGCAGCTGATGGCACGACCTACGTGTATCGCTGTGGCTTTGACAGCTGGACTGCCACGTCGTTCCTGANTCAGCTCAGGCATATGACCCGCAAACAGCTGGCTGATCAAGTCACCATCACCCTCAAGCCCAAAGGCAGAGCCACGTCTGTGGATATGTCTTACTGCGAGGGCGGTGCCTTCCATCGTGTGTAGTTGCCGGAGTCTGCCTTCACTGGTGAGAAGCTTGGCTACGACGACAAGCTGGACATCATCAGCTACGTCAACGGCACTGCCCAAGACAACCAGAACTCTCCTGTTATNGAGGCCAAGGTGGTTGAGGAGAAGGTAGAAGAACCCTTCGAGGTTCCTGCTGAGGAGATCGATGAGCTTCTCGAAGAGATCCGCAAGCCCAAGCGAGCACGGCGTAAGTCTGCTGCCAAGGTTGAGTCCTCCGTTTGATTCCATGCCCTCCCCTCCCTCAGTTGGGAGGGGCTTTTGTTCTTTTTCAATCCACTTGACTACCTCAGTTGAGGGATGCGGTTTTGTTCCTTTTATTTAACACTAGATTGTGCTCTCAAGTCCTTATGCTTCCAGCCATTGTTTTAATCCTATTTTTTAACGGAGCTGTCAATGCGGCAAATATGGTTTTATCTCAGGTAGATGACAAAAAGCAAGCTATTGCAGTGCTTTTTGCCATAGGCCTTGGAATTCTTCCAGCTTGGCAAACAGCTGAAGTCTGGAACCAGTCACTCTCTGATTCTTTTCGAAGCTCGTCTTATTCCGTGCCCTATAAATCGAATTCTTCAGGCTTGTCTGAGGCTGGTAAGGCAAATTCTAAACTTCCCTGAAGTCACTGCTTAAGAACCACGGGGGCGGCATATCGGCTGCTCCCTTTTTTAGTTTTCTTCTTCTTGAACAGAGATTTTTCAGCAGCTGCCAGGTATCAGAGCTCTCGGCGAGCTTTCACATGTNCTCGATACGGTAAACTGTTTNCTTGATTCATCGCTTTGTGTGACACTTGGTGATCGTATGGAATCAGCTAATTAATGTTGTCATTCTTGCTCGAGATTTTACTTAATTCGTCTAATATCAATCGTTTCACTTTATTCTGTTCAAATATTTTGCCCCTTTATGGTAGCCAGTTGAGGTCTAGCTTGTTTATCTCCTTGGCTAGTACGTCGGGCATATTTTTTAAGCCGCTGCCATNTACTCTGTCCTGTACGTCTTTTGCAGCGTGAGCGACAAGCGCCCGTCTAAATTCTGCGTCAATANCGGCTTCACGCCACAGGTCTTTTGCTGTATTGCGCAGTGAATGTAAGCCTGTACTTCCATGCTCATAGATGTCCAATTGTTTTAAAATTTTGTCTCTGAACCATGCTGACCAGCTGCTGGTCTTTGGTGTGTACTTGGTCATCAGGTAAGTGTCTTTATCTTTGCTGATAGATTTGTGATATCCCCTATCATTCAATCGTTGATGCCACGGTGTCTTTCGCTCTCCTGTGCCTCCACCCTTCAATGAGGTGGGGTATTGATCTTGTGGTCTGTGTACGAAATCAAAGTAGTAAATACCAGTATTTGTCATCTTTATGTCTTTTGTTCTTAGGCAAAGTATCTCGGCGCCGCGACATCCAGTGCAGAGCAAGGCATTGATTACCCATTGTCTGCTTTCGTCCGCTGTTTGATTCAAGTATTCAAAGATTCGGACCAGCTCTTCCCTTGTGAATGAGCGATATGTTTTGACGGTAGAACCTTTGGGCCTCTTGATTCTGATGCTTAGTAATGGGTTGTCATCTATCAGTCCGTATACAACTGCAACCTTGTACAAGTTCTTCATTAGCTCGTATTTCTTTTGCTGTGTGCTGATTGCTAATTGGCTTTGCTGTAATGCGTTTGCATATGCACGAGCATCGTCGATTGTGATTTCGTCTGGGAAATGCTTCCCCGTTCTCTCAACAAAATCCGTAATCGCATTCTGATATGCACCAATCCTGTACTCGCCAACGCCTTGACCGTTTGATTCAGTTGTTCCACCTACTGATATCCGATATTGCTCTAGAACTTGTTGCCATGTCACCTTCCGCTTAGGCAGTGGTGGGGCTTTGTCTCCAAGAACAGAGGATCCAAAGTCGCCTTCTGCTCTTGCCTCTAAATCTCGACGAATGTCACCCGCATATCCCTGCAATCGCTTTTGCATTTTCTCATAGGTCTTCTGGTCTGGGGTGATCTGCAGCTGATTGACGACGTCAGCCAGCAAGGTCGTCGCAATCTCCTGGTTCATCTGCTCAGCGCGCTGAATATCCCCTGTTTCCAGGACGGATACCAATGCAGCCATTGCCTTTCCCCCCGCTTCAGCCAGCAATGCCTGGATTTCTGCATTGATCTGGCCTTCATCACCTGCCTTAAGCAGCTTTCTCCACGGTTCCGCCGCGATGCCTGCGATATCCCGTGGAGATAGAGGAGTCACTTCCGTCGTTGCCTCTGATTGCCCTGCTTGTTGCGCCTTTGCCTCGGCAATCAACGCTTCAACAGCCGTATTTACCGCGCTCCACGCCGCAATCACCGCAGGTTCTGCGCAATCAGTGGACTTCACGCCCAATGACCTGCGGATTGTGGCCTTTCCTCCGAGGAATTCCCTTAATTCAGGACGGATTCGCCGCACATACGACAGCCTGCCAACCCGATTGAGCTGCACGTAGGGGAGCCGCTCATTTTTGCGGGGCATTTCCCCAGCTCACAGGGATGTTGGCACTACTTTAGCCACTACTTTTGAAGCTACCAAGCCCCGAAAACCTCTGCGATGACTGAGATTGATTGGTGCTCCAGGCTTTTGGTAGTGGCTATCAGCGCCGGAACACGCCGTTGCAGTCGCCCGGGGCTGGTTTCACAAAGCAGTGTCCCTCCGGAGACCAATAGCCAAGAGCAGGGAACGCCAGGCCCTGCGCCCGGGCTTTTGCATTCACGTCGTCAACCCCTCGGCCTTGCACCAGCACGTTGTTCTTGCCATCCACCAGGTCGAGNAAATCGTTCTCTTTGGTTTCCTGGCCTGGGTTGGCCATGGCTTGAGCAGGCAGCAGGGCCGCCACGGTGGCGATCAGGAGGGAGCGAAACACGGGTGTGGTGATGGAGGAATCAGTTGTTGGTGACGACGACCGGGGTCCCCACCTTGATGCGGTTGTACACCTGGATCACATCGTTGTTGAGCATCCGGATGCAGCCGAGGCTGACGGCAGCACGCAGGTTCACCCAGTTGGGCCATGCCGTGC
>NHIA01000013.1 GCA_002170825.1 Cyanobacteria bacterium TMED177 | reverse complement strand
TGCCGTTTGGAAATTTGGAGAGCCACGCCTCATGAAGGTGCGCGCCTCAGTCAAGAAAATGTGCGACAAGTGCCGGGTGATCCGTCGCCACGGCCGGGTGATGGTGATCTGCACCAACCCCAAGCACAAGCAGCGCCAGGGCTGAAGCCCAGGTCAGCTTTCGCCGGACGGGATCGATCCGCCGGCCTGATTTCCCGCCTCCGCACATTCGGAGGCCCATGTCCCTTTCGATTGAATCTTCGTGGCACGGATCGCCGGCGTTGACATCCCCCGCGACAAGCGGGTTGAAGTGTCTCTCACCTACATCTATGGAATCGGCCTGACTCGGGCCCAATCCATCCTTGCTCAAACCGGTGTTAATCCGGACACCCGGGTCAAGGATCTGGAGGACGGTGACCTTCAGAAACTGCGCAACGCCGCCGACGACTACACCCTCGAGGGTGATCTGCGCCGTCAGGAGGGCATGGCGCTCAAGCGACTGCAGGACATCGGCTGCCTGCGCGGTCGCCGCCACCGCATGAGCCTGCCTGTGCGCGGCCAGCGCACCCGCACCAATGCCCGCACCCGCCGCGGAGCGCGCAAGACCGTGGCTGGCAAGAAGAAGTAATTCCCCCCTCACCCTCTACCCGACTGCTGACGGCCCATGGCCAAACCCGCCAAGAAAACAGGCCCCAAGAAGGCCAAGCGCAACGTTCCCAACGGTGTCGCTCATATCCAAAGCACGTTCAACAACACGATCGTCTCGATCACCGACACGTCAGGGGAGGTCATTTCCTGGTCGTCAGCTGGTGCGAGCGGTTTCAAGGGCGCACGCAAAGGCACCCCCTTCGCAGCGCAGACCGCCGCGGAAGCAGCTGCCCGCCGAGCCCTCGACCAAGGCATGCGCCAGATCGAGGTTCTCGTCAAAGGGCCTGGATCCGGTCGTGAAACGGCAATCCGTGCTCTGCAGGTGGCCGGTCTGGAGATCACCCTGATCCGTGACGTAACTCCGCTGCCCCACAACGGTTGCCGCCGGCCCAAGCGCCGTCGCGTCTGAAGACACACCGTTTTTCGGTTCACGCCCCCTACCCCGCATCAGACCGTGCTGCAGTACCAGATCGACCGCATCGAGCATCAGGTTGCCGAGGATCGCGCCCAGAGCGGTGTGTTCCTGATCGGTCCGCTCGAGCGTGGCCAGGCGACGACCCTGGGCAATGCATTGCGCCGCGTCCTGATGGGCGGTCTCGAAGGCAGTGCCGTCACCGCCATTCGCATCGCCGGCGTGAACCATGAATACGCCACGGTTCCCGGCGTCCGTGAAGACGTTCTCGACATCCTGCTCAATTGCAAGCAGCTGTCGGTCAACAGCCGCTCACCGGAACTGGAGATCGGGCGTCTTGTCGTTGCCGGCCCGGCCGAGGTGACGGCCAATGATCTGCAGTTTTCCTCCCAGGTGCAGGTGGTGGATGGCAACCGCCCAATCGCCACCGTGGCCGATGGCTTCAGCCTGGAACTGGAAGTGCATGTGGAGCGCGGCGTCGGTTACCGCCCCGTTGATCGCCACAACGAAGACACCAGCGCCATCGATCTGCTGCAGATCGATGCGGTGTTCATGCCGGTGATTCGCGTGAACTTCACCATCGATGAAACCGCCGTTGCTGAGGGTGGCTCCGCCCGTGAGCGCCTGCGGATGGAGGTCGTGACAGACGGCTCCATCACCCCTGACGATGCCCTGGCACAGTCGGCGAACCACCTGATCGAACTGTTCCAACCCCTGGCCACCGTCACTCTTGTGGAGGAGCCCGGCGTCGAGCCCGAACCCTCCGCCGAAGCGCAGATCCCCCTTGAGGAACTCAACCTCTCGGTGCGGGCGTACAACTGCCTCAAGCGTGCCCAAGTCAACTCTGTGTCCGACCTGATGGGCTTCAGCTACGAGGATCTGCTGGAGATCAAGAACTTCGGTTCCAAATCCGCCGACGAGGTGATTGAAGCGCTTGAGCGCATCGGCATCTCCATCCCCCAAAGCCGCACCTCTGCCTGAGAACGGCCTGACTGACCACCCCCTTCCGACTCCGTCTCCGACAGAACCATGCGTCACCAATGCCGAGTACCCCAGCTGGGTCGCCCCGCCGACCAGCGCAAGGCGATGCTGCGTGCGCTGACCACCCAGTTGATCCGCGAGGGCCGGGTGACCACAACCAAAGCGCGCGCCAAGGCCCTCCGCGATGAAGCCGAGCGGATGATCACCCTCGCCAAGGACGGCAGCCTTGCCTCCCGCCGGCGGGCTCTGGGATACATCTACGACAAGCAGCTGGTGCATGCGCTGTTCGACAAAGCACCGAACCGCTACAGCGATCGCAAAGGTGGTTACACCCGCATCACCCGCACGGTGCGACGCCGGGGCGACAACGCCGAGATGGCGATCATTGAACTGGTCTGATCCAACCTGCGTCAGTTCTGACGTTTGAGCTCCGAACCCTCGTCTGCAACCGCTGAGGCCCCGATCCGTAACCGGATCGCCCTTTGTCTGCAGTACGAGGGTTCTGCCTTTTGCGGCTGGCAGCGTCAGCGCAACGGTCACAGTGTGCAGGCGGCATTGGAAGCCGCGATTGAACAACTCGATCCCGGCCGACCGATTCAGACCTTTGCAGCGGGCCGCACCGATGCGGGCGTTCATGCAGCTGGCCAGGTGGTGCACTTCGACTGNNGNGACNGGATNCCACCCNNCAAGTGGGCNCCAGCCCTGAANGGACGGCTNCCNNCCACGATCCGGGTGNGNGANTCNGTGCTGCGGCCCNNNGANTGGCATGCCTGCTANTCNGCCACCTACCGGCGCTACCGCTACACCATTCACAACGGGCGTCGGCCGAATCTGTTCCTCACCCCGTGGACGTGGCACCGCTACCACCACCGCCTGGATGAATCCCGCATGCGGGACGCCCTCAGCGGCATGGTCGGACTGCATGACTTCACGGCCTTCATGCGGGCGGGCAGCCGCCGTGCCCATGGCCGCACCACGGTCCAGGAGGTGGAGCTGGTGCGCCAAGGCGATCTGTTGCGGGTCGAAATCCANGCCAGCGGGTTTCTCTACGGCATGGTCCGGTTGCTGATGGCCCAGCTCGTGGCAGTGGGGGAGCATCGGCTGACGGTGAACGGCTTCGAACAGCGCTGGCGCCANCGTCGACGCTGGGAGGTGAAGGAGGCGGCCCCGGGCCACGGCCTCTGTCTGCTGCGTGCGGGCTATNCNGAGGAGATCTTCAGCAGAGCCGGCTGGTACGATGGCCAACCGTGGTTTTTTCTGGCCGAGAGTGATCCGCCTCCGGATCCTCCGCCTCTGCCGGAAGCGAGCGGACCTGAACTCTGACGACCATCCGTCTCGTTAAGGGGAGGATCCGTCGAAGAGTAAGCTCGACCATTGAGCCCACGTCGGGTCCGATTTCGGACCAGACCATCCCTGCCCAGCTTCGCCATTTCGGCGAGCACTTCCGAACCGGCATGCCGGCGCGATGAACAAGACCTCCCTTCCTCAGATTGATTCAATCGACCGCCAGTGGTACCTGGTGGACGCTGAGAATCAGACCCTCGGTCGCCTGGCCACCGAGGTTGCCGCGGTTCTGCGTGGCAAGAACAACCCCAGCTTCACCCCCCATCTCGACACCGGCGATTTCGTCGTTGTCGTGAATGCGGAAAAGATCAAGGTGAGCGGCAACAAGTCCAGCCAGAAGCTGTATCGCCGCCACTCGGGACGTCCCGGTGGGATGAAGACGGAAACCTTCGAAGCCCTGCAGGAGCGCATCCCTGAGCGCATCGTCGAGAAAGCGATCAAGGGCATGCTTCCCCACAACGCGCTGGGGCGGCAGATGTTCCGCAAGCTCAAGGTTTACAAGGGCACCGAGCATCCCCATGCCGCCCAGAAGCCGCAGCCTCTTCAGCTCAACCCCTCCGCATCCGCCCAATGAGCAGCAACTCCGTCGTCTACTGGGGCACCGGCCGCCGCAAGACCTCCGTGGCTCGTGTTCGTCTCGTGCCCGGCAACGGCACGATCACGATCAATGGCCGCCCCGGCGACAACTACCTCAACTACAACCCGGCCTACATTGCAGCGGTGAAGGCTCCGCTTGAGACCTTGGGTCTCAGCACCGAGTACGACATCCTGGTGAACGTCAGTGGCGGCGGTCTCACCGGGCAGTCCGGAGCGATCAAGCAGGGTGCTGCACGCGCCCTGTGCGATCTCTCCGCGGACAACCGCAAACCGCTCAAGACCGAAGGCCACCTGAGCCGCGACCCGCGTGCCAAGGAGCGCCGCAAGTACGGTCTCAAGAAAGCCCGCAAGGCTCCTCAGTTCTCCAAGCGCTGATCCAAGACCGATGCCCAAATCCGACATCCATCCCACCTGGTATCCCGACGCCAAGGTGATCTGCAACGGCGAAGTCGTGATGACCACTGGCTCCACCCAGCCAGAGATTCACGTTGACGTCTGGAGCGGCAACCATCCGTTCTTCACCGGCACCCAGAAGATCCTCGACACCGAGGGTCGTGTGGACCGCTTCATGAAGAAGTACGGCATGGGCACCAAGAAATCCGGGGACAAAGCCAAGGCCGACACCAAGGCCAAGGCCGACGCCCCAGCCTGAGGATGAGTCCGGGGCATGGACGCCTCGACCCTTTTCACACGGCTGGAAACAGCCACCGCCAGCTTCCGCAGCCTTGAGCGCCAGCTGGCGGATCCCGATGTGGCCGCTGATCCGAAGCGGCTTGAATCGATTGCCAGGGAGCGGTCGAGACTCGAGCCGCTTGTGCTCGATTTTGAGGAGCTGCAGGCTATAGAGCAGGAGCTCCAGCAATCGCGAGACCTGCTGAAGGAGAGCCGCGGGGATGCGGCCATGGAGGAGTTGGCTCAGGATGAACTCGTCAGCCTCAATCAACGCCACGAGCAGCTGACGCAGCGGCTCACCGTGGCCCTGTTGCCCCGCGACCCCCGCGACGAACGCAGCGTGATGCTGGAGATCAGGGCCGGCGCCGGTGGCGATGAAGCCTGTCTGTGGGCTGGCGATCTGGCGCGGATGTACGAGCGCTACAGTCAGAAAGTGGGCTGGAACGTCCAACCCGTCAGCAGCAGCGAAGCGGATCTGGGGGGATTCCGGGAACTGATCCTCTCCGTGAAGGGGGACGGTGTGTTCAGCCAGCTGAAATTCGAAGCAGGTGTGCACCGTGTTCAGCGTGTGCCCGCCACCGAGTCCCAAGGCCGGGTGCACACCTCCACTGCAACTGTGGCGGTCATGCCGGAAGCCGATGCCGTCGAGGTGCAGCTGGACCCTAAGGATCTGGAGATCAGCACCGCCCGCTCCGGTGGTGCCGGCGGTCAGAACGTGAACAAGGTCGAAACAGCCGTGGATTTACTGCACAAACCAACGGGCATCCGGGTGTTCTGCACCCAGGAACGTTCCCAGCTGCAGAACCGTGAGCGGGCCCTTGAAATCCTTCGGGCCAAGCTGCTCGAACGGGAACAGCACGAGGCAGCGGCCCGGGAGAGCAGTGACCGGCGCGCCCAGGTGGGCAGCGGCGATCGCAGCGAAAAAATCAGGACCTACAACTACAAAGACAACCGAACCACGGACCATCGACTGGGCCGCAACTTTGCCCTGGATCCGGTGTTGGACGGTCAGCTCGACGACGTCATCGGTGCCTGCATCGCCGAGGAACAGCGCCAGAAGCTGGAGGCGCTCAGCAGCCAGACCGACAGCTGAGCATCAGGGGTTGTGGATGATGGACTCAAGCACCGATCACATATTTGGCCCACTCGCTGTGACGACCGGAATGGATCTGGCGTGTGGCCTCGAAGCTGAGGCTGCTGAGCGGACGACGGGGCACGCGCTTGAGCGGCATGTCCGCTTCCTTCGGCGTGCGATTGCCCTTGCGCACATTGCAGCTGAGGCAGGCCGTGGTCACGTTCTCCCAGGTGTCGTCTCCACCACGGCTACGCGGCACAACATGGTCGATNGACAGTTGCTCACCGCTGCAACCGCAGTACTGGCAACTGTGATTGTCCCGATGNAACACGTTGCGTCGGGTGAGCGGCAACTGGCGNAACGGCACGCGCACGTACTGGCGCAGCCGAATCACTGTGGGGAGGTGGGTGCCACGACGGATTTCCCTGCTGGAATCCTGCTCAAGACTTTCAGCCTTGCCCTTGAGCATCATCACCATGGCACGACGCCAAGTTGTGATGTTCAGCGGCTCGTAGGACGCATTGAGAACGAGAACCTGGCCCATGCCAGCTCCCTGAATACANGCCATGCTANCGANCNCACCAAGCCCNNCTNGGTAACGCNGAGNACCNAAGNNCCATGNCGGAGCTNANTCCACGCCAGCGCGCCTGGGTGGAGGTCTNCCCCNCCGCGATCGAAGCCAATGCACGGCTGCTGCTGAACCAGCTGCCCCCGGGCTGCCAGCTGATGGCCGTGGTCAAGGCGGATGGCTATGGCCACGGTGCGATCACCGTGGCCCGCGCCGCTCTGCGCGGCGGTGCCAGCGCCCTTGGGGTGGCCACTCTGCACGAGGGTCTCGAGCTTCGCGAAGCCGGCATCGACGCCCCGGTGCTGTTGCTCAGTGCCCTGAGCGAGCCGAATGATCTGATCCACTGCCTGGACAGGGGGCTGATGCCCACCCTGAGCAGCCTGGCGGAAGCCGAACTCGGCAACCGGATCGCAGCTGGCCGGGGTCCAGTCCGCTTTCCCGTGCAGCTCAAACTGGACACTGGCATGGCCCGGCTCGGCGGCGACTGGTGCCAGGGGGCTGAACTGGTGCAGGCCATCCGGGATCTGGAGCATCTGGATCTGGTGGGCATCTACAGCCACCTCGCCTGTGCCGATGAACCGGACGACCAGCTGACGCAGGTGCAACTGCAACGGTTCCGTTCCGTGATCAGCGTCCTGCCGGACGGTGGGCGGGGGGTGTGCTGCCATCTGGCCAACTCCGCTGGCACGTTGAAAGACGGGAGCCTGCACCTGGACATGGTGCGCGTGGGACTGGCCCTTTACGGACACTGCCCCGCCAAGCACCTGGGAACAGACCTCCCGCTGCAACCGGCCCTGGCGGTGAAGGCACGGGTCAGCCTGATCCGCGACGTTCAGAGCGGCAGTGGCGTGAGCTATGGCCATCGGTTCGTGACCGAACGGGCATCCAAGCTGGCCGTCATCGCCATCGGCTAT
Organism: Cyanobacteria bacterium TMED177; assembly: GCA_002170825.1. Classification (GTDB taxonomy): domain Bacteria; phylum Cyanobacteriota; class Cyanobacteriia; order PCC-6307; family Cyanobiaceae; genus Parasynechococcus. The sequence goes on along the minus strand of NHIA01000013.1, from coordinate 395 downwards.
GCCGATGGGGTCGTCCGTGCCCTGAGCGGCCGAATCGACGCGCTGCATCAAGGCCAACGGTTGCCACAGGTGGGCAACATCACCATGGACCAGTTGATCCTGGACGTCACAGACCACCCGGAGCTGAAGGTGGGAGACAGCGTCACCCTGCTGGGGCGCGACGGTGACACCACGATCAGCCCGCAGGACTGGAGCGAGCGCTGCAACTCCATTCCCTGGGAAATTCTGTGCGGTTTCAAGCATCGGCTGCCGCGGGTCGAGATCTGACCAGCTGTCCAACGCTTGGTACGCTGGTGAGGCCACTGGAGAGGTGGCTGAGTGGTTGAAAGCGGCTCCCTGCTAAGGAGTTACAGGAGGCAACTTCTGTCGAGGGTTCGAATCCCTCCCTCTCCGTT
>NHIA01000012.1 GCA_002170825.1 Cyanobacteria bacterium TMED177 | reverse complement strand
GCTGCTGAGCAGAAGCCTTCCCAGGATCCGTGTCGGCCAAGGCAGTTGCAGTCGCGCCACGGGCGGGCTGCAGGGCAGCACCTGTCGCGGATAGCTCACTGGGCAGGAATCGATGGCGTGGCTGGCCTGCCGTTGAGGATCAAAGCTGTAAACGCGGCCGCCCCAGACGCTGGCGAGCTCGTGGGCGACCCGCTCAACGCCGCCAAATCCGGGGGGCCATTCCCGCAGCAGCTGCAGGATTGTCTGGCTCACCGGAGGGCCGTCCTGTTGCATGAATTGGAGTTCTTCAGACCGCGTAGTACTGCCTATACCACCGGGCAAAACACTCCACACCGGTTTCAATCGGGGTGTAGGGCTTGAAGCCCACCCAGGCCTCCAGGGCTGTGGTGTCGGCTGCGGTGGCGACGACGTCTCCGGGTTGCATTGGTTGGAACTCTTTGATGGCGGTTGTCCCCAGCGCTTGCTCCATCACCTCGATGAACCGCATCAGAGGAGTGGGTTCGTTGTTGCCGATGTTGAACACTCGGTGAGGAGCCGCCGCGGTGGCCGGATCCGGGGCCAGTGGATCAAAGTCGGGATTGGCTGAGGCAGGCTTGTCGCAACAGCGCAGCACACCTTCCACGATGTCGTCGATGTAGGTGAAGTCGCGCTGCATCTTGCCGTGGTTGAACACCCGGATCGGTTTGCCGGCAAGAATGGCTTTGGCAAACAACATCGGTGCCATGTCCGGTCGGCCCCAGGGGCCGTAGACCGTGAAAAAGCGCAGACCGGTCGCCGGCAACTGATAAAGATGGCTGTAGGTGTGCGCCATCAGCTCATTGGCTTTTTTGCTGGCGGCGTAGAGGCTCACTGGATGGTTCACGGGCTGTTGCTCGTGAAACGGCAGATTGCGGTTGCCGCCATACACCGAGCTGCTCGAGGCATACACCAGATGCTCGGTGCCATGGTGCCGGCAGCCTTCGAGGATGTGGCCGAAGCCCACAAGATTGCTCTGGATGTAGGCGGCTGGATTCTCCAGGGAGTAGCGCACCCCCGCCTGCGCTGCCAGGTTCACCACCACCCGCGGACGCTCAGCCGCGAATAGCTCCATCAGGGCTGTTCCGTCTTCCAGGGCAAGCCGTTCGAAGCGCCAGGCTCCTTGAGGCGCCATCGCTTCAATGGTCTGCAGGCGCGCCTGCTTCAGCGAGGGGTCGTAGTAACTGTTGAGGTTGTCGATGCCGATCACGCGGTCGCCCCGCTGCAACAAGCGCTGCACGAGGGCAGCACCGATGAATCCGGCCGCACCGGTGACCAGGATTGGATGGGACTGATCGCCGCTCATGCCTCTCCCTCGCCCACGCGCCAGAGGCTTAATCCGGCATTTTCAACCTCGGCCGGAGAGACCACCGAGCGTGCATCGAACACCCAGGCGGGCTGGCGCATGTGCTTCGACAGCGCGCTCCAGTTCAACTGCCGGTAGTCCCGCCATTCGGTGAGGATCAAGACAGCATCAGCACCAGTGACCGCTTTTTCCACGCTGGCACTGGGCCACCAGGTGCCTTCACCGCTGAGGGAGGCGCGGGTCGGGCCCGCGGATCCATCCGGAGCCTCGCTGGCCTGGAGCTGTAGATCCCGGGCGATCTGCTCGGAATCCACTTTGGGGTCGTGAATGGCCAGCTGGGCCCCTTCCANGAGGAGGTCTTTGGCGATCCGGATCGCGGGTGCCTCACGGGTGTCGTTGGTGTCGGCCTTGAAGGCGAAGCCCAGGATNGCCAGCCGTTTCCCCGNCACCGTGCCGAACAGCTTCTGCACCACCAAGCGGGCGATGCGGTGTTGCTGCCAGGTGTTCAGGATGACCACCTGTTCCCANTAATCCGCTACCTCCGGCAAGCCGAAATGGCGGCAGAGGTAAACCAGGTTGAGAATATCTTTCTGGAAGCAGCTGCCGCCGAAGCCGGGGCCCGATTGCAGAAACTTGGGGCCGATGCGGCTGTCGGTGCCGATGGCCCTCGCCACTTCACGCACNTCGGCACCNGTGCTCTCGCAGAGAGCGGCTACGGAATTGATCGAACTGATGCGCTGGGCCAGAAAGGCATTGGCGGTGAGCTTGGAGAGTTCGCTGCTCCAGAGGTTGGTGCGCAGAATCTTGCTGTCATCCACCCAGTGGGCATAGACCGAGGCGAGCGCTTCAATGGCCTCTTCTTTNTTGCCGCCGATCAACACTCGGTCCGGTGACTCNAGATCGCGGATCGCGGTTCCCTCAGCCAGAAATTCCGGGTTGGAGAGGACCGCAAACGATCGATCACCCTGGGAGGTGTCTGCCGACGCCAGAATGGCCTGGACCGTTTCCGCAGTGCGCACCGGCAGGGTGCTTTTCTCCACCACGATNGTGTGCCCCTGGGCCGATTGAGCCACCTGACGAGCGCAGGCTTCCACCCAGCGCAGGTCACTGGCTTGGCCTGCCCCCAACCCCTTGGTCTTGGTGGGGGTGTTCACGGAGATAAACACCATGTCGGCGGCGGCGATAGCGTCGGCAACCCCTGTGGAGAAGTGCAGGTTGCGCCCCCTGGCCCGCTTCACCACGGCATCGAGGCCGGGCTCGTACACCGGCAGCTTGCTGAGATCTTGGTCATTCCAGGCATCAATGCGGGCCTGATTGATGTCAACCACCGTGACTTGAATCTGTGGGCAGCGATCGGCGATCACCGCCATCGTTGGCCCTCCTACATAGCCGGCACCGATGCAGCAGATGCGTTGAATTGGTGATCCCATCGCTGCGTTAGCTGGCCCATTGTTCGGGCAACGTTACCGCCAGTGGCTTCAAGGCTTCACTTTCTCCCTTGATACTCAACGGCATGCCAGGGTTTCCAAGAGCGCCGGAAGATCCACCGCGGGATCATTCCAGGGCAATGTGTGTTCCTCACCATCTCCTTGCAAGCGTTTGATCCTCACAATCCCCTGATCGACTTCGCCGTCGCCCAGCACCAGTGCTGATGGGGCCTTGCAGCGATCAGCCCGCTTGAACTGTTTGCCGAACGCGGCTCCTGAACCATCAAGNTCCACGGCGAGTCCGGCGTTGCGCAGGTCGCGGGCCAGGCCGAGGGCTACACCCTCGGCCTGGTCTCCACGATTCACCAGATACACATCCGGTGCTGCGTCCGACGCGTTGCCGAGCATCAATAGCAGACGCTCCATGCCGAGAGCCCAGCCCACAGCTGGAGTGGCCGGGCCCCCCAGTTGCTGAACGAGTCCGTCGTAGCGACCGCCACCGCAGACCGTGGCCTGGGCGCCGAGCTGGTCGCTCGTGATCTCAAACGCTGTGTGCCCGTAGTAATCCAGNCCGCGTACCAGGCGGGTGTTGTGCGTGAAGGGAATGGAGAGTTGGGTGAGCAGCGCCTGCACGTGTTCAAAACGTGNAGCACTTTCGGNGCTGAGGGCTGCTTGCAGCGTTGGCGCGTCGTTGAGAAGGGCCTGGGTGGATTGGTTTTTGCTGTCGAGAATGCGCAGCGGGTTCGTGCTGAGGCGTTTCTGTGAATCGGCATCAAGCTGATCGCTGCGCTCCTCCAGCCAGGTCACCAGGGTGTTTCGGTAGGCCTGGCGGTCTTCCGATGTGCCCAGGGTGTTGATTTCTAGCTTCACNTGTTCCAAGCCCAGATCAGCAAGCAGATCCCATGCCAGGGCGATGACCTCCACGTCGCTGCGGGCACTGCTGACACCGAGGCATTCCACACCGATCTGATGAAANTGCCGCTGTCGACCAGCCTGAGGGCGTTCNTAGCGGAACATCGGGCCTGAATACCAGAGCTTCTGAACTCCCTGACTCAGCAAGCCATGTTGGACGGCGGCGCGGACAACCGATGCCGTGCCTTCCGGTCGCAAGGTGCAGGATCGTTCGCCACGATCGAGAAAGCTGTACATCTCCTTGCCAACGACATCTGTTGCCTCACCGATGCCGCGGGCAAATAATTCGGTGACTTCGAGCAAGGGAGTGCGAATTTCCTCCAGGCCTGCACGACGGAAGTGTTCGCGCGCAACGGCTTCCACGTTTTGCCAGCGCCGCGTTTGCTCGGGCAACAGGTCCACCATGCCCCGCAGGCTCTGCAGTTGGCTCATCGGCTCTCAACTTGTCGTGAGGCAGTCTGACTGCCGCCCAAACTCTCATCAAAAAACCCGCCAATCCCAGAGGGTGGCGGGTTTGAACAAATGCGAGAGGCTGCAGTGNTTCAGGCTGAACCAACGCCTGTGTAGGAGCCATAGAAGAACAGACCCACCACAAACAGCACAGCCATGCCACCGGCAGTNGCCACGAGCCAGAGGGGAAGGGTTCCTTCAGTCCAGCGGGAACGCCAGGCGACGGCGGGGCGTCCATCAGGTAGACGGTCAGGAATTCTTCCGTCAGGAAGATTGGATTTCTTGCCACTCATGAATCAGAACCTCAGTTGAAGAAGTAGCTGGAGAAAAGAATGCCTGTGGTGAAGACCACAAGAAGGCCCAGATAAAGACTGGTGCGGTTCAACTCGACGGGCAAGTTGTTGGGATTGGGGTTGCGCTCCATGGTTCAGAGAGTTGAAAGATCAGCGGCGAACGAACTGCATGGCTGCCAGGGCGCCAAGAAAAAACACTGTGGGAACGCCCAAGGTGTGAACAGCGAGCCAGCGCACCGTGAAGATTGGGTAATTGCGTGGCGTGGAGGTGGCGGGAGATTGCGTCATGGTTCTGGTTTATTTCAGGCGCTGGTCAAGGTCGGACTTGCCTTCGTAGCGCTGGCTCACCACTGGAGCTTTGCTTTCGCTGGCCTGGAAATAGGCATCAGGGCGAGGTGTTCCGAAGGCGTCGTAGGCCAGGCCGGTGGACACAAACAGGAAACCCGCCAAGAAAATGGAGGGCAGTGTGATGGCATGGATCACCCAGTAGCGGATGCTGGTGATGATCTCGAAAAACGGGCGTTCCCCGGTGGAGCCGGCGGCCATGACTTCGGGCGTATCAGCTTGGTGATCCTAGGGGTAGGGCTCCGGCCATTGCGGCTGGATCCTGCCCATGGTTACGAAGCGTTGTCCGTTCGCGGCTGATCCCTGCGCTCAGCTCACTGCCGTCCAATGCAGCATCAAGCCACGTTCTCCGAGAAGAAACGCGTGGTTCTGGCCTTCGCTGTCGTCAAAGACAAAGCGATTGAAATTGGTCGGTGCCTGCCGGCTTTCGGGATCGCGCTCCCAGCTGTCACCTCCGTCCCGGCTCACCAGCAGGGTGCCGTTGCCGCCACCAGCCCAGATGGCACCATCCTTCGACCAGGCCATGTCCATGTAGCCGTAGCCGTTAGTGATGGGAATGATCGGCTTGTTCCAGCTCTCAGGGTCTTCAGCATTGTCATTGAGTCGGATCTGAGCGCCACGGGCCACCATCCATAGGTTTCCATCCGGCTGGTAGCCAATGCTCTGCAGCCTCTGGCTGCTCACGCGCTGATGCACTTGCCATACCTCTTGTCCCGGAATCCATGTGGCGTAGAAATTGCCCAGGCTGCTCACACTCACGTAGCCGCCATCGGCACTGCGGCGCAGGTCGCGCACTGCACCGGCGGCATCACTCACCTCCGCTTCCCAGCTGCCGCCGCCGTCACGGGTGCGATACACAGCACCAACGTTGGTGGCCAGCTCAGCACTGTCGGCTCCCAGTGCGGTGATGAGATAGGGCTCGCCAGGCAGCTTGGTGTCGAGGAACAAGCGGGTCCAGTTCTGGCCGCCATCAGTGGTATGCATCAGCAGGCCGGGCTGGCCTGCGATCCAGCCATCGTCGCCTTCAAAAGCGATGCTGAGCAGGCGGAAGTTCTCCTCATCGGGGAGGTCAAGGCTGCGCTCGTTCCAGCTGGACCCTCCGTCGTTGGTTTCAAGGATCAGGCGGTTGCTGCCCACCAGAAAGCCGTGATCCGCACTGGTAAAGGCCACATCCAGAGGATTGGCGTCGGTGTTGAGGTCCACCACCTGCCAAGGACTGCTCGTGGCCACGGGAACACGGGTGGTGACGCAGCCNCCGAGGCCGAAGCCGATGCAGGCCACCAGCACGAGCTGGATCAGGGGTTTGAGCAGAGAAGACATGCGAGGCACAGAAAACAACGGATCAACGCGCTCAGCGCAGGGAGTACAGCGAAAGGAAAAAGGCAAATCCGAGGAGCAGGCCGCCAAAGATCAGAACATTTTTCTGGCCTGGTGTCAGTCGATTGACGCCCAGGCCGTAATTCAGGTTTTCCTCGAAGCCACTGGCCTTGGAGCGGGGGCCGATGTCTCGGAAGGCGCCGACCCTGCTGCGGCAAACGGGGCAACGGAAACTTGCCACGTCCAGATCTTCGAAGGCGGTACCGCTGGGAATCGCCAGCTTCTTCACCCCTTCATCGGGGTCGTACACGTAGCCACAACTGCGGCATTCGAAGCGGTGCGTGCGCGGATCGCTTGCTTCGGCAAGGGTCTGCTCAGCAGGTGCCTGCGGGGCCTCGCCTTCAGAGTCCGCAGCTGCAACGTTGTCTGAGGCCTGTGATTCGTCGCTCACCGTCGCTCATCCGGGCTCGATCACTCTATCGGCGTGATCACAGCCAACGTCAGATGCTGCCTGCAAATGCCAGACTGGCCCCCAGATCGGAGCCTATTGAATGTTTGTGCTTCCGGGATACGACGCCTTTCTCGGCTTTTTGCTGATCGCAGCAGCCGTACCGGTGCTGGCGTTGGTGACCAACAAACTGCTGGCTCCCCGCAGTCAGGCCGGAGAGCGACAGCTCACCTACGAGTCCGGTATGGAGCCGATCGGCGGTGCCTGGATTCAGTTCAACATTCGCTACTACATGTTTGCGCTGGTCTTCGTGATCTTCGATGTGGAGACCGTCTTTCTGTATCCCTGGGCGGTGGCTTTCCATCGCCTGGGCTTGCTGGCGTTCATCGAAGCGTTGATTTTCATTGCCATCCTTGTGGTGGCTCTCGCCTACGCCTGGCGCAAGGGCGCCTTGGAGTGGAGCTGACCCCATGACCTCTTCCACTGATCGTTCTGCCATGGCCGGAGACTCCCCTTCCATTCAGGCGCTGCGCGATCTGCGCGAGGCCAGCTGCGGGCCTGTTGCTGGTTCTGCCGACGGCGTCCCCACGGTGACTCAGGACCTGAGTGAGAACGTGATTCTCACCAGCCTTGATGATCTCCACAACTGGGCCCGCTTGAGCAGCCTCTGGCCGCTTCTCTACGGCACGGCTTGCTGCTTCATTGAATTTGCGGCGTTGCTCGGGTCCCGTTTCGATTTCGATCGTTTCGGGCTTGTGCCTCGCAGCTCACCGCGCCAAGCCGATCTGCTCATCGTGGCCGGCACGGTGACGATGAAAATGGCTCCGGCCCTGGTGCGGCTCTACGAACAGATGCCTGAGCCGAAGTATGTCATTGCCATGGGCGCCTGCACGATCACCGGTGGGATGTTCAGTGCCGATTCCACAACAGCTGTGCGCGGCGTCGACAAGCTCATTCCCGTGGATCTCTACATGCCGGGTTGCCCCCCCCGCCCGGAGGCGATCTTTGATGCGGTGATCAAGCTCAGAAAGAAGGTGGCCAACGAATCCGTTGCCGATCGTCGTCAGCTCAAGCAGACCCACCGGTATTGCACCGTTGCGCACGCGATGACCCCAGTGGAACCCATCGTGACGGGTGCCTATCTCCGTGCTGAAACCCAGGTGGCTGCGCTCAAGCCTGGCGCGGGCCTGCCCATGCCCGCCCTGGAAACCGCGGACGCTGTTCAAACATCTGAGCCCTCATGAGTACCACTCCTGACAAGCAAGTGAATGCTGACTCTCCAGTGGCCGTGGCCCCTGTCCCTGGCCCCGTCAGCCAATGGCTCAGCCAGCAGGGCTTCGAGCATGAGTTGCTTGAGCCCGATCACGTGGGTGTTGAGCAGATCGCTGTTGAGGCTCTGTTTCTGCCAGTGATCGCTGCGGCACTTAAGAGCCATGGGTTTGATTATCTGCAATGCCAGGGCGGCTACGACGAAGGCCCCGGAGAGCGACTGGTGTGCTTCTACCACTTGCTGGCCATGGCGGAAGTCACCGAAGGTGGCGCCGACCAGGTGCGAGAGGTGCGCTTGAAAGTGTTCCTGTCCCGTGAAGGGCAGCCCAGCGTTCCCAGCCTCTATGGGCTGTTCCGAGGTGCCGACTGGCAGGAGAGGGAAACGTTCGACATGTTCGGCATCCGGTTCGAAGGCCATCCCCATCCCAAACGCCTGCTCATGCCGGAAGACTGGACCGGTTGGCCACTCCGCAAGGATTATGTGCAGCCTGATTTCTATGAAATGCAGGATGCCTATTAAGTTGCCAATCAGAGGTCGTTGATGGCGATGGCATAAAGCTCCCGACCATTTTGATCTGCTTGTGCTGAAAAATAGGCATGGTCACCTGCCACTGTGATGGCGGACGGTGAGGATCCTGTTCTCCCAGGAAACAAATCCTCAATCATGGTCGTGCCGTCTTCCTGTCCATCGCTTTTCCAAAGTTCCAATCCATGGCTGCCGTCGTCTGCACTGAAGAGAAGGCGGCCGTTCGCGCTAACCAATGTGTTGTTGTATCGCAAGGACGCGCTCGTTGGGTGAATGTCTTTCACGAGCGCAGAATTTCCTGTTAGTGGGTCATGGTTCCACAATTCCCGGTAAATGGGATTTCCATCGTCATTCAGGGATGAGGCTGCAAAGAAGAGTGTTCCGTTGACATTGGTGATGAAGTCGACATTCGCAGTGCCGCCTTCGTAAATATCGGCCACGAGTTTTGTGTTTCTGGCCTTCCCTTTGCTTGCCCAAAGGTTTCGTCCATTCTGGCCATCGTCAGCGCTGAAATAGAGAGTTTTGCCAACGGCTGTGAGGTTGCTGGGGTTGGAGCCTCCGGATTGGGTGTTGATGTCTTTGACCAATCGAGATGAACGGAGTCTGCCTTTGGTCACATACAGTTCAGTGTTGGTTTCATAAGTACTAGCTGTGAAATAAAGCTTGTTGCCTGCAACTGTGAGCTGGTCAATGGTGGAGTGGTTGCGACCGTCGTCTGGATAGGAGTCGTACACCTTGGTCGCTTTGGCTGAGCGCCCGTTCCACTTGTAAAGAGCGCGGCCGTCATCAGCTGATTCGGCGATAAAAAAGAGCTTGTTTTTGAAGACGGTCAGTTCGCTGTCGCTGTGAAGCGTCAGGTCTGAGAGGAAGGGTTTTGTTTTTCGTCCATTCGTTCTGTAGATCTTGCGACCTTCGCCNCTGTCGGCNGTGAAATAGAGCTTGTTCCTGAAGCCTGTCAGGTCTCCTGGGCGAGAGGATCGCGGTCCTTTTCGAATATCACGGACGAGTGTTGTTGATGACGCGTTGCCTCGACTCATCCAGAGCTCAGCGCCATTGATGCCGTCGTTGGCGACAAAATAAACGGTCTGATTCAGGGTTGTGAAAAGCCTGGGATTGGAGCCTTTTGTGGGATGGATGTCTTTTAGCTTTGTGGTTGTGCGATCACTGCCTCTGCTGATCCAGACCTCGGCGTTTCCGTAGGCGTCTTCCGCGGAAAAGATGAGGCGGTCTCCGAAGGCAGTCAGGTTTTTGGGGTTGCTGCTGTTGATGCCTTCACGGATGTCTTTGATGAGTTGGGGGCCTTCCGTGGCCAGGCTTGATGCCTCAAACAGTCCCTGCATGGAGGGATGGGCGGTGCAGTAATACTTCAGATTGCCAGCACTCTCTTCGCTGGTTTCAAAATGCAGTGTCAGTATTTCATCGCCTGTGATTCCGCGGGTGCTGTTGCCGTTGCCTTCCAGCCTGAAGGATGCAGGGTTTGACGCGGATTGCGTCAGATAAAAGGGATGGGAAGTTGTTTGATTTAAGCGGTGAAACCGATAGGTTTTGCCCGTGTCGAGGTTGAAGCTGTTGAGGGGTTCGAGTCCGCGCGGGTCCAGGTAAAAATTGTAGAAAGGTGCAGTGAATGACCCGCCGTCCACGTAGATATCGACCGGATCGGCTTCGAGTTGTTGGACCTTTCCGGCGGATTGGTCATTCTGTTCGAGGGCCGTTGTGGTCTGTCCGAGCTCGTCAAGCAACGTCAGACGCGTCATGGCAATAAAAAAGTTCTAACTTTAATAATACGTCGATTTTTTGAATGAAGTCATCGCACTGGATCACCCAGCAGCGTGTTTCAGCTCACGGCGTGCTGATTCGCGGACGTTGATCCCGAGTCATGTTTGTGCTTTCTGTAGAAGCGCATCACCGCCAGTGCCAGGCTGCGCGGGTCATGACGCAGGGTGGCTGTGGGTCTGCTGCCCTGAAGCGGTGCTTCCATCACTTCATATCCCTCCAGAAGCAGATCACGACGGTCACAAAGGACCGGCTCAGCCCCACGCTGACGGTAATGATGAATCAAGGGGGATTCCGGCAGTGGTTCCTGCGCCAGAACGGCACCGAACAGTCGTTGGCTGACTCCCAGCGATGCCAATTGTGCCTCGATGGCACGGAGATGACCGCTGACATCCAGTCCATCGGTCTCTCCTGGTTGGGTCATCAGATTGCAGATGTAGAGCCGGGGAGCACGGCTGCGTTGAATGGCGCTCACCAGCTCAGGCACCAGCAGATTGGGAAGCAGGGAGGTGTAAAGGCTCCCAGGGCCCAGCAAGATCAGATCTGCCTGGGCAATGGCCTCAAGGGCTCTCGGGAGTGCGGGTGGTCGCTCNGGCAAGCAGCCCAGACGCACGATCGGGCTCGGCGCTTTGCCGATCGCGGATTCCCCTTCGATGCGGCGTCCGTCCTCCAGTTCCGCCCACAACCGAACGTCGGCATTGGTGGCCGGCACCACCTGGCCTTGCACGGCTAACACGCGGCTGGAGGCCGTGATGGCTGTCTCGAGATTGCCGGTGATCGCTGTCAGCGCTGAGAGAAAGAGATTGCCGAAGCTGTGGCCTTCCAGCCCCGTACCCGAGGAGAAGCGGTACTGAAACAGACGCGTCAACAGGGGCTCCTCGGTGGAGAGGGCGGCCAGACAATTGCGGATGTCTCCCGGTGGCTGCACGCCCAGTTCGCGGCGCAGCACGCCACTGCTNCCGCCATCGTCGGCCACCGTGACGATGGCGGTGATGTGGCTGCTGTAGCGCTTCAAGCCGCTGAGCAGAGTGGACAATCCGGTGCCACCGCCGATGGCCACGATGTTCGGCCCCCGGTTCAGCCGGCTCTTGGCGCGCAGCGCGTCCACCAGAACGGTGTCCTTCTCAGGAGCGAGCGCCTGCTGGATCGAGCCGAAACTGCGGCTCTGGCCCCAGAGGAGCAGGCCGATCCCCACCAGCAGCACGAATGGACCGGTGATTCCTCGGGGCATCACCCGGGTGATCCAGCCAAGGGATTCCTGGATGGCCCAGAGGGTCCAGTAGATCGGCTGCAGGTCGGCCCAGACGGCGGCCCCGAGCAAGGCCAGCACCAGGCCGATGCCTGAGGTGAGCAGCCAGCGTTTCACCACCAGTCCCGGCTGCAGCCAGCGCACGGCACGCCTTGAGCGCAGCATCAGATCGCGCTGCCGCTGGGCCTGCATCGCGCGGATGCGTTGACGGTTTCCGCGGCGTGGAGGACTGGTCAAGTGCGATCCGCAGCGAGGGGCTGGCATCCCCTGCAGTCTNCAAACTGTACGGAAGCTGGCCCCAATGGCCATCCCCCCAGGCCAAACGCGNCAGGATGGGAACCNCTGCCTCGCGGTCCCCACCCCATGAGCCGGTCGAGCGTCACCTCCACAACAACCCCAACGCCCGTGGTGGAGTTGTGTGACCTCACCATGCAGTGGGGCCCGAGGCCTGTGCTCGATCGTGTGTCGCTCACCATGAAGCCGGGCGAGCGCATTGCCGTGGTCGGGCCCTCCGGTGCCGGTAAATCCACGGTGTTGCGGCTGCTGGCTGGTCTGCAGCTGCCCACGGCCGGGGAACTGCGCCTTTTCGGTGAACCCCAGACCTATCTGCGGCTCGATCAGCGTCGCCCTCCGGATGTGCGCCTGGTGTTTCAGAACCCGGCTCTGCTGGCGTCCCTCACTGTGGAGGAAAACGTCGGATTTCTGCTCACCCGCCTGGGACGCCTGAAGCCAGCCCAGATCCGAGAGCGGGTGCAGCAGTGCCTGGAAGCTGTCGGGCTTCATGAGGTGGCCGACAAGTACCCAGGACAGTTGAGTGGCGGCATGCAGAAACGGGTGAGCTTCGCCCGGGCCTTGATCGACGATCCTGACCGGGAGGAGGGGGCGATGCCCCTGCTTCTCTACGACGAGCCCACCGCCGGCCTGGATCCNGTGGCTTCCACACGGATTGAAGATCTGATCGTGAAAACCACCACCGTTGCCCGTGGCTGTTCGGTGGTGGTGAGTCACGTGCACAGCACGATTGAGCGCTCCGCGGAACGGATCGTGATGCTGTACGGCGGGCGCTTCCAGTGGGATGGAACCGTGGAGGAGTACCGCAATTCAGACAATCCNTACGTNGTTCAGTTCAGGACGGGTAATCTGCGCGGACCGATGCAACCCTCCGACCACTAATTCATGCGCCGTAGTGTNCGCGAAGCCCTNGTNGGTTTTTCGCTTGTTGGAGCGATNGCNGGATTNGCAGGCACCATGCTCTGGCTGAGGGGTGTGCGTCTGGGNTCGGANACCTGGACNGTNCANGCGGATTTTCAGAATGCCGGTGGTCTGGCTGACCGCTCACCCGTCACCTTCNGGGGNATCACNGTNGGAACGGTGCGNTCCATTGAAGTGACNCCTNAGGCGGTGAGGGCCACGCTNGANATCAANCAGGACGANCTCANNCTGCCTCTGCCGGTNACGGCCACCGTNTCGGAGGCGTCCNTGCTNGGTGGTGACGCNCAGGTTGAACTGANNACCACGNGNTCNACGCTGNTNANNGANGCTCCNTCCCCNAAANCGCGCNNNTGCNNNAACAGTGGNNTGCTGTGCGANGGNGCCACGATTCGCGGCCAGNCNGGANCCAGCCTCACGTCGGTGACCGCCAGTNTNGAGNANCTGCTCGANCAGGCNCAGAAANCCAANCTGATNCCTGAACTGGTGAAATCCACNAANGAGTTCGGANCGACCAGCCAGGANGCNTCCANATTCCTCGANACCGCNGACGTNGCNGCCCANAANGTNGATGCTCTCGTNCAGCAACTGCGCGCNGAGGTNNCNCGNGCNCAGCCCACGATCGANAANCTCAANCGGGCNACNGCNGANGCNGCNTCNGCNGCNGCCAGCATCAACAANCTCGNNAAGGCGTTCGATAANCCGGANACNGTNNGTGANCTCAAGCANACCGTCACGAATGCCAAGGCCCTCACGGCCCGCATTGATGCGGTGGGCGGAGACATCGAACAGCTCACTGATGACCGTCAGTTCATGCAAGGCCTGCGCAGCGTGATGATCGGCCTCGGCGCCTTCTTCGATGAGGTGTACCCGGCCAAGACGGGTACCTCGAACTAGCAGCTCAGGTTCAGGTCACGGAATTAATGGCCTCCATGGCCACAGCCGCGATCGCCTGATCACTGGCTTTCGGCAGCTGGACGTATTTGCCCCCAGCCGCTTCCGCCAGATCCTTGCCCATGCCACTGCCGATGAACTTGCGTTCGGTGTCGATCACCAGCAACTTGAGACCGAGCATCCGGTAGCGACTGGCGACATCGAGCACTTCCTGCTTGAGATCGGGCTTTTCGTCCCCTTCAAGCTCCGGCTGGCCCAGGGAGGTGCTGAGGGGTACGTTGCCGCGCCCGTCAGTGATGGCCACCACCACCACCTGCCCGAGATCGCCGGTGGCCAGGGCATTGGCGCCGACGCGAGCTGCCTGAGTGAGTCCATGGGCCAGAGGGGAACCGCCGCCGCAGGGCATGGATTCCAGCCGCCGGCGGGCAGCTGTGATCGAGCGGGTGGGGGGCAGCAGCACCTCCGCCTGATCGCCGCGGAAGGGAATCAGGGCCACTTCATCGCGGTTTTCATAGGCCTCGGTGAGCAGCCTGATCACCGCTCCCTTGGCGCTTTGCATCCGGTTGAGAGCCATGGATCCGCTGGCATCCACCAGGAAGATCACCAAGGCTCCTGCTTGACGCTGCAGCAGCTTGGCGCGCAGATCCGCCTCTTCCACAATCACGGTGCGATCCGGTTGGCGTGCCCGGCGTGCTTTTTGATACGGCGCGGCTGCTCGAAGCGTTGCATCGACGGCGATGCGCCGGACGGGACCGCGGGGGAGCATCGGCTTCACATAGCGGCCACGGCTGTCACTGAGCACTACGGAACGGCTGCCACTGTTGCCGCTCTTGCTCTTGGCTGCATTGAACAGCAGCAGGTCGGGATCGATCGCCACCGCCTCCGGATCCAGCATGAACTCTTCCGGCACCGATGGAGGTGCCTCGTCCTGCTCCGAGTCCTCGTCGTCGTCGCTGTTGTCGTCTTCGCTATCGCTGTCTTCGCTGTTGTCCTCCGGTGGATCGTTGTCGTCTTCACCGGATCCCTCGGGTGGGGGAGGCGTGTCGTCATTGTTCTGCTCACCGGAGTCCGGCGGCGGCGGGGTCTGATCGTCCGGTTGCTCGGGCGGNGGCGGNGGCTCCATCTGCTGATCCGGNGGNGGCATCTGNGAGGCCCGNGGNGCNATCACCAGGGCCACNGCCACCTGCAGGTCGTCGGCNTCNACNTGATCGCGGCCACTGAGGGCCGCATGGGCCTTGGCCACGCGCACGGCATACAACTCGGAGCGNTGNCCTTCNACNCCNCCNCGGATGGCTTCGGTGACNAGGTATTCGATCTGCTCGCGGCTGATNTGCACATCCGGNAGCCATTGCCGGGCCAGCAGNAGCTGGGTGGCNAGGGCATCGGTGTCCTCCTTCCAGCGCTCCGCGAAGCTGCGGCTGCACTGTCCATGGCTGANCACCGCGTTGGTGATCTCAACNCGCTGCTCAGTGTTNACGAGTTGATNNGCNGAGAGTGCNATCGCGAAGCGATCGAGNAGATGGTCGCGGACGTTGCCTTCNTCTGGGTTGTANGTGGCAATCAACAGGGGCCGGCAGGGGTGGCTGAGGCTCAGCCCCTCNCGTTCCACCNGGTTCTCGCCNGCTCCNACGGCGGCCAAGAGCAGATTGACGATGCCGTCATCCAACAGGTTGAGNTCGTCCACATACAGCACACCCCNATGGGCCTCGGCCAGAAGGCCNGGTTGAAACACAGGGCTGCCACTGCTGAGGGAGGCGGTNACGTCNACGGCACCCACGAGGCGGTCTTCCGTGATGCCGAGGGGAACCTGCACGAATGGAGCNGGAATGACCNGTGCCGGTGGTTCANCGCTCAGCTGCTCNCGGCTNGCTGCNTCCCATTCCTCNGGGCGAGTGGGATCGAGGTTGCGCCCTGGGCCTGAGGGAAGACCTGCCGCNTCTGGATCCAGNACTTCGATCGGAGGCAGAAGCGCATGCAGTCCCCGCGCCAGCACGGACTTNCCGGTGCCGCGTCCNCCNGCGATGATCACGCCGCCCAATCCCGGGTCGACGGCTGCCAGCATTAANGCCAGTTTGAGCGTGCCGTGGCCTGTGATCGCTGCCAGGGGGAACGCGCGGTTCGCCTGGTCCTGAGCGGNCGTGCTTCTCACTCCATCGGCAACCCCTCCACCTGAAACCATGAACGTTGTCCGACCNATCGCGTGAGCGCCAGTCTCGCTGATCAGCCCAACGATCTGGCCGTGGCCCTTGGCGGCAATCGTCCAGGCCCTACCGGTGATCCTCGCCGCACACTGATCACTGTTCGCCCCAGGCTCGAGCAGCTGTTGCTGCGCTGGTCTGAACCTGGTGATGCCTCAGGACTGGTGTGCTCCTGGTCTCCTTTGCTGATGACCGACCCCGTGGGCGGACCCAGCGGTCAGCCCATGTATTGCAACGCGGTGGTGCTCCTCAGGGGCGTCCAGCGCGCCTGCAATGCCCGCGATGCCTTGCAGCTACTGGATCAGTTGCATGACCTGGAGCGTGCGTTTGGCCGTGATCGGGCCCGCGAACAGCGCTGGGGACCGCGCACCCTGGATCTTGATCTGCTGTTCTGGGGCGCCTGGCGCCTGGACCATCCGCGTCTGGTGCTTCCCCACCCTCGCCTGCATCTGCGGCCTTTTGTGATGGAGCCTTTGCTGGCCGCCATGGGGGAATCCGTGAACTGGACTGAATGAGAGTCCCTGGATTCATGCGCCATGCTGGAGCACCCTGAGCCCCTGCTCCATGGCACCGCTGCCAGCCCCCGAGCCCTTCGAGCTGCTGGAAACCATCGAAGTGATGCAGGCGCGCAAGATCCGCTTCGAGCGCAATCGCATCAAGCTGCCCCTGGGCGTGGAGGGCACCTTTGGACTGATCCGGCATCCGGGCGCATCCCTGGCGGTGCCGATCACCGATGCGGGCCGGGTGGTGCTGCTGCGTCAATACCGTTTCGCCGTTCAGGCCCGCCTGCTGGAATTTCCCGCCGGCACCCTCGAGGATGGCGAGGATCCCCTGGAGTCGATGCAGCGCGAACTCGGAGAGGAAGCCGGTTACAGCGCTGCCATTTGGGATTCGCTAGGTCCGATGTTGCCCTGCCCGGGCTATTCCGATGAGGTCATCCACTGTTTCCTGGCCCGGCAGCTCACCCCATTGCTGAACCCACCGGCAGGGGATGCTGATGAGGATTTGGAGGTGTTGGAGATGACGCCGGCTGAGCTCGACGCGGCCCTGGCCTCCGGTGAGGAATGGCTCGACGGCAAGAGTGTTACAGCTTGGTTCCGTGCCAAGCAATTTCTGGATCTGTGATGGCGTCTGCACGCACTCTCTTCTGGCATCGGCGTGACCTGCGACTGGCGGACAACACTGGTCTTCAGGCTGCTGTTGCTCTCGGTCCTGCCGTGACCGGGGTTTACGTCCTCGACCCGGCCATCATCACGCCACCTCCGCAGTTGCCGCCGATAGCCCCGGCACGGTTGTGGTTTTTGGTGGAAAGTCTGATCGAACTGCAGCAGCGCTGGGGCGAGGCGGGAAGTCGCCTGCTGGTGGTGCAGGGTGATCCGCTCACGTTGCTTCCCCAGTTGGCTGCGCTCCTGGACAGTTCCACCGTGGTGTGGAGCCGGGATGTGGAGCCTTACGCCCGCGAACGTGATCGCGGAGTGGCGAAGGCTCTGCAGGCGGATGGACGCCAAGTGCTTGTGGATTGGGATCAGCTGTTGGTGGCTCCGGAGCTGCTGAAAACCGGCAATGGCGATCCCTATCGCGTCTATGGCCCCTTTCTGCGCAATTGGCGTGGGCAGGTAGAACGCCAGCG
>NHIA01000011.1 GCA_002170825.1 Cyanobacteria bacterium TMED177 | reverse complement strand
CCTGGCGAGCCCGAAGCCTCGGCGTCTCCGCAGAGATTCACATTCAAATTCCCCAGGGAGCCTTACGTCATGGTGGCAGCGCCCACAACCGCGCCTGAGCTGAAACTCGGCACCGACTGCGTCGTTGCAGATATCTCCCAGGCCGCGTTCGGCCGCAAGGAGCTCGATATCGCCGAGACCGAGATGCCCGGTCTGATGGCGCTGCGTGAGAAGTACGGCACCGAGAAGCCCCTGAAGGGTGCGCGCATCGCCGGTTCTCTGCACATGACGATTCAGACCGCCTGTCTGATCGAGACCCTGGTGGAGCTTGGCGCCGAAGTGCGCTGGGCCTCCTGCAACATCTTCTCCACCCAGGATCACGCTGCTGCCGCCATTGCAGCCCAGAACATTCCCGTGTTCGCCGTGAAAGGGGAAACCCTTGAGGAGTACTGGGAGTACACCCACCGCATCCTCGAGTGGAGCGACGGTGGTTCCCCCAACATGATCCTGGATGACGGTGGCGATGCGACCGGTCTGGTGATGCTGGGCAGCAAGGCCGAACAGGACATCACCGTTCTGGACAACCCCTCCAATGAGGAGGAGACCTTCCTGTTCGCTTCGATCAAGAAGAAGCTGGCCCAGGACCCCACCTTCTATTCGCGCACCAAGGCCGAGATCCAGGGCGTCACTGAGGAGACCACCACAGGAGTGGCCCGTCTTTACAAGATGCAGAAGAGCGGCGAGCTGCCCTTCCCCGCCATCAACGTCAACGACTCCGTCACCAAGAGCAAGTTCGACAACCTCTACGGCTGTCGAGAGTCCCTGGTGGACAGCATCAAGCGCGCCACCGACGTGATGGTGGCCGGCAAGCAGGCCCTGGTGATCGGCTATGGCGATGTGGGTAAGGGTTCCGCCCAGTCTCTGCGTGGTCTTGGTGCCACCG
Source organism: Cyanobacteria bacterium TMED177 (assembly GCA_002170825.1). GTDB lineage: Bacteria > Cyanobacteriota > Cyanobacteriia > PCC-6307 > Cyanobiaceae > Parasynechococcus. The sequence continues at coordinate 18,553 of NHIA01000011.1, read as the reverse complement.
TCTGCATCGCGGAGGTGGATCCGATCTGTGCCCTGCAGGCGGCCATGGAGGGCTACCGCGTCGTCCGTCTCGAGGACGTGGTGGATCAGATGGACATCTTTGTCACTGCCACTGGCAACTACCAGGTGATCCGCAACGAGCACCTGGAAAAAATGAAGGACGAGGCGATCGTCTGCAACATCGGCCACTTCGACAACGAAATCGATGTCGCCTCGCTCAAGAACTACGAGTGGGACAACATCAAGCCCCAGGTGGACCACATCACCCTGCCCAGCGGCAATCGGATCATCCTTCTGGCCGAGGGCCGTCTGGTGAATCTGGGTTGTGCCACCGGTCACCCCAGCTTCGTGATGAGCAACTCCTTCACCAACCAGGTGTTGGCCCAGATCGAGCTGTTCACCAAGGGCAATGAGTACGGCAAAGAGGTGTACGTGCTGCCCAAGCACCTCGACGAGATGGTGGCTCGCCTGCACCTGGATCGCATCGGCGCCAAGCTCACGGAGCTGAGCAAGGATCAGGCCGACTACATCAACGTGCCTGTGGAAGGCCCCTACAAGCCCGACCACTACCGCTACTGATCACCATCTGGGTTGATTGCCCTGCCCCATGGAAGACTTGCGCGGTCGCGCGTGGTCTCCATGGGGCTTTCTGATCTCGTCACCCAGCTGCCACAGCTGATCGGCAATGCGGTGGAGGCCAACCAGTGGCTGGGCTACACCGCGATCTTCGCGGCGATGTTCCTGGAGAACCTGTTTCCGCCGATTCCCTCGGAGCTGATCATGCCCCTGGGAGGGTTCTATGTGCAGCAGGGCCAGCTCCAGCTCATTCCCGTGGTGATTGCCGGCCTGCTTGGGACAGTGCTGGGGGCACTCCCCTGGTATGGCATCGGCCGGCTGATCAATGAAGAGCGAATTGAACAATGGCTCGCACGCCATGGCCGCTGGATCGGCATCAGTCCTCAGGAACTGGGCCGCAGCCGCCGCTGGTTCAGCCGCTACGGCACGACCTTGGTGTTCTGGGGGCGTCTTGTTCCCGGGATCCGAACCCTGATTTCAGTCCCGGCCGGTATCGAAATGATGCCGATGGCGCCGTTTTTGATCTGGACCACCGCCGGCAGCCTGATCTGGACCCTGTTGCTCACCGTCGCCGGAATGGTGCTCGGAGAGGGCTACAGCAATGTCGAGGTGTGGATCGACCCGGTCTCAAAGGTCGTGAAGGTGGTGCTCGTGATTGCTCTGTTGGCGGGCGTCATCTGGCTCGGTCTGCGGGTCTGGCGTCGGCGCCAGTCCCCGGACTGACGCCGCAAAGCCTCTTCGCTCAGAAGGGAATCTCCTCGTCGGACATCTGGGCTCCACCGAACGTCCCACCAGCATCCTGATTGTCTCGTTTTGAGCCGAGCAGTTCCAGGCGATCCACGCGGACCACGGGTTTGCTGCGCTCTTCCCCACTGCTGCGGTCCGTCCAACGATCCAGTTTGAAACTGCCGATGATCCCGAGCAGAGAGCCTTTTTTGACATAGTCAGCCGCCACCTGGGCCTGTTTGCCCCAGATTTCAAGGTTGAACCAGTCCGGCTCATCATCCCGGCTGCGCCTGTTCACGGCCATGGTGAGGTTGGCAACCATGCTGCCGGATTCGAAGTAACGCACTTCGGGGTCGCGGCCTGCACGGCCGACAAGGGTGACGGAATTCACTCCCATAACGGTCATCTCCTGATGATGGTTTTCATGATGCGCCACCGTTCCAGTGGCTGCTTAAGAGGAGTTCCACCCTGACCGCCGGGTGTAACAGGCGCGGTCCAAATCCAGCTCTATGATTCGCCGGCCTGGGGTCTGATGACCGTGCTGTTTCGTCGTTTTCAGCTATCGCGTGACATCGGCATTGACCTGGGCACCGCCAACACCCTGATCTACGTCTCCGGTCGCGGCATCGTGCTGCAGGAGCCTTCCGTGGTTGCTCTCGATCTGGAACGTGGCGCCACGCTGGCCGTCGGCGATGAAGCGAAGCTGATGCTGGGACGCACCCCTGGAAACATCCGCGCGGTGCGTCCCCTACGTGATGGTGTGATCGCGGATTTCGATGCCGCCGAGCAGATGCTCAAGACCTTCATCACCAAGGGCAATGAAGGCCGCGGAATCATGGCGCCCCGGCTGGTGGTCGGCATCCCCAGCGGTGTGACCGGCGTGGAGCGCAGAGCCGTGCGCGAAGCCGGCATGGCGGGGGCCCGCGAGGTTCACCTGATCGATGAGCCTGTGGCGGCGGCCATCGGTGCCGGTCTGCCGGTCACCGAACCCGTTGGCACGATGATCGTGGACATCGGTGGTGGAACCACCGAAGTGGCTGTGCTGAGTCTTGGTGGCACGGTGCTGAGTGAGTCCGTCCGCGTGGCGGGCGATGAGATCAGCGACGCGATCGGCGTGTACCTCAAGAAAGTGCACAACATGGTGGTCGGTGAACGCACCGCTGAAGACATCAAGATCCGCATCGGGTCGGCCTTCCCCGACGATGCCTTTGATCAGGAATCGATGGATGTGCGTGGTCTGCATCTCCTCTCCGGCCTTCCGCGCACCATCAACCTCAAAGCCGGTGATCTGCGTGAAGCCATCGCTGAGCCCCTCAACGTGATCGTGGAGGCGGTGAAACGCACCCTCGAACGCACGCCGCCGGAGCTGGCCGCCGACATCGTGGATCGGGGCATCATGCTGGCCGGAGGTGGTGCTCTGGTCCGGGGCATCAGTGATCTGATCAGCCACGAGACGGGAATCTTCGTGCATGTCGCTGAAGATCCACTGCTGTGTGTGGTGAACGGTTGCGGTCAGGTGTTGGAGGATTGGAAGCGTCTCCAGCGCGTCGTCGACACGCCGGAATTCGTCCGCTCCACCGCCGGCGCCTGACGCCATGGCCTCAACGCTGCGGTCTGGCAACAGCCGCTGGCGCGGGTTGCGGCAACTCACCCCCTGGCTGCTGCTAGTGGCGGGCTTGCTGCTGGTGCGTTTCAGCAAGGGTGCCGGTTTTACCGATGCCTATGCCCTGATCAGCCGCCCGTTCTGGCCGGGATCAGCCCAGCGGGAGTGGATTCAATCCGCCATGGATCTCGAGCAGCGGTCGAAATTGATGCTTCTCGAACGGGACAACCAACGGCTGCGCGGTCTGCTTGGCCTTGCTCAGGACGGCGATGCGGATGGGGCCGTGTCCGCTGCAGTGATCGCGCGACGGCCCCGGGGATGGTGGCAGCAGTTGGAACTCGGCAAAGGTGGTCTGGACGGCATCGGGGTGAACGATGCGGTGCTGGGCCCCGGTGGCCTGGTCGGGCGGGTGGAGAGCGTCACACCAGCCACATCCCGGGTGAAGCTGCTGACCGCGCCCGGCCATGAGGTCGGCGTGTGGCTGCCGCGCTCCCGCCGCCATGGCCTCCTGGTCGGATTGGGCTCCAGCCGTCCTCAGTTGCGTTTCATCGACAGAGATCCGGATGTTCGCCCCGGCGATCTGGTGAGCACCTCGCCGGCCAGCACCCTGTTGCCACCCAACATCCCGGTGGGGGTCATTCAATCCGTGAATGAGCGAGCCGTGCCTGCCGCCCAAGCGGTGGTTCAGCTGATCGCTGCGCCTGAGGCGATCGACTGGGTTCAGGTTCACCGGCGCTGACCATGGGCCGTCTTCACCGTCAACCGATCTGCGTTGCATCAGCGCTCCTGGTGCCGATGACCACGCTGGCGACGCCGTCCTGGTTGGGACTCGATGGTGTCCCTCCGTCCTGGGCCGTGCTGTGGCTCCTGCCCTGGGCCCTGGTGGATGGACCGGTGTCCGGCGCCCTGGCGGGGGTGGCCATCGGTCTTGTGATGGATGGCCTGAATCTTGGTGGTGTCAGTCAGGTGCCAGCCCTGCTGCTGCTGGGTTGGTGGTGGGGACGGCTGGGACGTCGGGCTGCGCCGGTCAGGCGCACCCTCAATCTCGGGCTGCTGGCCTGGTTGGGATCCATGCTGCTGGGCGGCAGCCTGTTGGCACAGTTGTTCGTCCTGGCCGGCTGGCAGCTGGCGCCTGCCCTGCAGAGCTGGGGCTGGCACACCCTCTGGTGTCAGGCGCTTGTGACCGGGTTGATGGCGCCGATTGTGGTGTCCCTGCAACTGTTGATGTGGCGTCGGAGGGTGCCCTCATGACATTTCGGCTGAAGCGACGCCAACTGCTGTTGGGGGCTGTGGCGGCAGGGCTGGCGGCTTGTGGTCGTCGCCCGGGCCAGACCGGCGAACTGAATCTCTGGACCCTGCAGTTGGCCCCCAAATTCAACGCCTACTTCTCCGATGTGCTGCAGGCATGGCTGGGGCAGCACCCTGGAGCTCCGGTGCGTTGGACAGATCTTCCCTGGGGATCGGTGGAGCGGAAGTTGCTGGCCGCGGTTTATGCCCGCACGGCGCCGGATGTGGTGAACCTCAACCCCCCTTTTGCGGCCAATCTGGCCAGCAAAGGTGGGCTCACGGATCTGACGCCGCTGCTTCCTGCGGATGCTGCGGCCGCTTACCTTCCATCGGTGTGGCAAGCCTGCCGGGATCCGGATGCCGGTCAGATTGCAGTTCCCTGGTACCTAACGGTCCGTCTCAGTCTGGTCAATCAGCAGCTGCTCGATGCTGCCGGCATCGCTGAGCCACCCACCCGCTGGGACCAGATCCCTGATTTCGCCCGTCGCATCCGTGACCAGACCGGACGCTACGGGCTGTTCATCACGGTGGTGCCCGATGACTCCGCTGAAATGCTCGAGACCCTTGTCCAGATGGGGGTGACCCTGCTGGACGCACGGCGTCGAGCCGCATTCAACAGTTCGGCGGGTCGTGAAGCCTTCCGTTTCTGGACAGAGCTCTACCAGCAGGGGCTGTTGCCGAGAGAAGTGGTGAGCCAGGGCCAACGGCGTGCGATCGAGTTGTTCCAGAGCGGTGATCTGGCCCTGGCGGCCACCGGTGCGGAATTCCTGCGCAGCATTCAGACCAATGCACCGGGGGTGGCTGCTCGAACGGAGGCCCATCCGCCGCTCACCGGTTCCGATGGCACGGCCAACGTGGCGTTGATGACCCTGGCGGTTCCACGGCAGAGCGCCCGTGCCCAGGAGGCGTTGAATTTGGCGCTCTTTGTCACCGGTGCCTCCAATCAGGCCCGTTTCGCGGAGCAGGCGCGGGTGCTGCCCTCGTCGTTGGAAGCGCTTGCGGCGGTGCGGTCTTCCCTGGAGAGGGAGCAGCCCTTGACTGAACAGGACCAACAGATCCGCGATGCCCGGTTGCTGTCAGCACAGACACTGGAGCGGGCGCGGGTTCTGGTGCCCGCTTTGCCGGGCATCAAACGGCTGCAGAAAATTGTCTACACCCAGTTGCAGCGCGCGATGTTGGGGCAGCTGGGCAGTGACCAGGCCCTGGCCGAAGCCGCGGCGGAGTGGGATCGCTATGCGCTGTCCCGCTGGCCCTGAACCAGTCTTGATTTCTTAAGACAATCAGTAAACAGCACGTCTGGGCAGCGTTTTCGGGGCAAGTGGTTTGGCCTGAACGGTATGGTTTCAACTCGTTAAGCCAGGTTGATGTCCGAGGACGACCTGACACAACCGAAAGCCACGATCCTCGTGGTGGATGACGAGGCAGCTGTTCGTCGCGTCTTGGTCATGCGCCTTCAGCTCGCCGGTTACACGGTGCTCTGCGCCGAAGATGGCGAACAGGCGCTGGAGCTCTTTCATTGGAACTCACCCGATTTAGTGGTGCTGGACGTGATGCTCCCGAAGCTGGATGGCTTCGCTGTCTGCCGGCGTCTTCGTGCTGAATCCTGCGTGCCGATCATCTTCCTGTCGGCCGTGGATGCCATCTCCGAAAAAGTGGCGGGACTGGATCTCGGTGCTGATGATTACTTGCCCAAGCCCTTCAGTCCGAAGGAGCTGGAAGCCCGTATCGCCACCATCCTGCGCCGGGTTGGTCGTGGGACCGCAGAAGTTGAAAGCCGCGAGATCCCGACCGGTCAAGGTGTGCTCAGACTCGGCGAGCTGGTGGTGGACACCAACCGACGGCAGGTCAACCGTGGGGCGGAGCGAATCAATCTCACCTACACCGAATTCAGTTTGCTGGAACTGCTGTTCCGTGACCCTGGTCGGGTGGTCCCCCGTGCTGAGATTCTCGAGCAGCTCTGGGGCTATCCCCCTCGCCGCGCTGCAGACCTGCGGGTGGTTGATGTCTACGTCGCCCGTCTTCGCGGCAAACTTGAGCCGGACCCACGTAATCCCGAGTTGATCCTCACGGTGAGAGGGATCGGTTACTGCTCCCAGCGCATGGGTGAGGCGGCAGCGACGGGTTGATCTCGACGCGAGCGGGCAAGATGGCGCGCGAGTGCCTCTGCTGCTGTGTCTGATCTACGCGACACCCGTCTGGAGAAATCAAGGGCGCTGGAAGAACTGGGGCAGGGTCCCTATGCGCTTACGTTTGAGCCAAGTGATCGGATGGCGGCACTGCAGGAGGCCCATGCCGATCTGCCCAACGGCGAGGAACGCGACGAGACCGTGTCCGTGGCTGGAAGGGTGATGACGCGGCGGGGGATGGGCAAGCTCGCGTTTTTCACATTGGCGGATGAGACCGGCACGCTTCAGCTGTTTTTGGAGAAGGCCGGCCTTGAGGCCCAGCAGGAGGGATGGTTCAAGCAGATCACCGGCCTGGTGGATGCCGGCGATTGGTTGGGCGTCGCCGGCACCCTGCGCCGTACCGATCGCGGTGAACTGTCCGTCAAGGTGCGCGACTGGCGCATGCTCAGCAAGAGCCTGCAGCCCCTCCCGGACAAGTGGCATGGCTTGGCGGATGTGGAAAAGCGCTACCGCCAGCGCTACCTGGATCTGGTGGTGTCCCCCCAGTCTCGGGAGACATTCCGCCGGCGGGCACGCACGGTGAGCGGCATCCGCCGCTGGCTGGATGAACGGGATTTTCTCGAGATCGAAACCCCCGTACTGCAGTCGGAAGCCGGAGGCGCTGATGCCCGTCCGTTCATCACCCACCACAACACCCTTGATCTGCCCCTCTACCTGCGCATCGCCACCGAGCTGCATCTCAAGAGGCTGGTGGTGGGTGGTTTCGAGCGGGTCTATGAGCTGGGGCGGATCTTCCGTAACGAAGGGGTCAGCACACGCCACAACCCCGAGTTCACCTCCGTTGAGATCTACCAGGCCTACGCGGATTACAACGGGATGATGGAGCTCACCGAGGCCATGATCGCCTCGGTGAGCGAGCAAGTGTGTGGCGGGACTCGCATCGACTACCAAGGCACCGAGATTGACCTCACGCCTCCCTGGCGCAGGGCCACCATGCATGAGCTGGTGGAGGAAGCCACGGGCCTGGACTTCAGCGGTTTCGCGAGTCGGGAGCAGGCCGCCGAGGCCATGGTTGCTGCAGGTCTTGGGGTGCCAGATAAAGCGGATACGGTCGGCCGTCTGTTGAACGAGGCCTTTGAACAGGCGGTGGAGGCATCCCTGATTCAGCCGACCTTCGTCACGGATTACCCGATCGAAATCTCCCCTCTTGCTCGCAAGCACCGCAGCAAGCCTGGCCTGGTGGAGCGCTTTGAGCTGTTCATCGTTGGCCGAGAGACCGCCAATGCCTTCAGTGAGCTCATCGATCCGGTAGACCAGCGTCAGCGCCTGGAGGCTCAGCAGGTTCGCAAGGCGGCTGGTGATCTGGAGGCCCAGGGTCTCGATGAGGATTTCGTCAATGCTCTTGAGGTGGGCATGCCTCCCACGGGGGGGCTTGGCATCGGCATCGATCGGCTGGTGATGTTGCTCACCGACAGCCCCTCGATCCGCGATGTGATCGCTTTCCCGCTGCTGCGGCCGGAGTCGCGTGGGGAGGATTCCCCCGCAATGGGATAATTCACTCAGTGGCATGGTCCGTTTCCCATGAGTGGTGAGCGCGTAGGGTTTCGCTTCAAGCACGCCGATGCCGTGGTCAAGCGCAACCCCCAGGGCCGTTCCCGCCGGGGTTGGGTGATGGAGCCGGTTGAGCAGACCACCAGCCGTGGCACCAAGATGCCGGCCTATCGCATCCGTTGGCGCGACAGTGAGCGCCCTGAGATTGTGCTGCAACACATGCTGATTGCTGATCCAGATCCAACACCGCCGCCCGAGGGAGTGAGCCTCGAGCCACCTGCTCCCAAGGCCTGAATCAGCTCAGTCCTGCTTGCCGACGCAGTTGCTCAAGCTCCTGCTCGGCTTCGAACTGAGCCCAGTCAGCATCAAGCGTTGATCTGGACGTACTCTGACGTCGCTTCAGATCCGTGAGCTGATCGTCCACCTCCTCGAACCGTCGGCCCAGATCGGCCAGGTCAGTCCAGAGGTTTCGCCCCTGTTCCATCAGGTTGGCGAGATGCTGCTCAGCGCGCTGAGCAAGATCCGGTTGGTTGGCCTGTCGCGCTCGCTGGGTGCGCTGGGTCCAGGCCCGGACTTCCTCGGCGAGGGAGAGCAGCTGTCGGCGCTGTTCTTCCGCTTCTGCCTGCAGCTGCTGGCGTTGACGCTGCAAAGCTCTGGCCCGGTCGAGCTGGTGCTGTTCTCGGAACAGCGCCTCCTGCACAGGGTTGTTGTGTAAAAAGGCTGACAGCCTTTGGTCCAACTCCCGTTCCAGCTGATCCAGCCAGTTGCTCATGATGCGTCGCCCGGAGTGGTGATCACCGGCTTCTCGATTTCTTTCAACAGGGGCTCGATGGCAGCTGTTTTCGAGTTCAGGATCATCTGCGTGAACTGGGCTGCTTTCACCTCCCCGATCTCACCTTCCAGTTCCCCCAGGCGATCAAAGGCAGCCATGTAGAGCTCCTCCAGCGCATGGATCAGCTGTTCTCGCTGGGACTTGATCGCCAAGCGACGTTCGTCCTGTTTCATAAGGCCCCCCGATTCCCGGTCAGTCTGCCGGCAGCAGCAGATGCAGGGAGACCTGATCGGCGGCGTCATGCCACCTGTGCTGAACGCGCCATCCGGCGCGTTGGGCCAGCTCAGCCGCCGCGGCTGGGCTGTATTTGACGCTGTGTTCGGTGATCCAGATGTCGCCGCGGCGGAGTGTCCAGGGTTGTTCCGCCAGTCGGATGGTCTGGTCGCAGAGGCTCACCAGGGCCATTTCGATCCGACTGTTGTCGGCTTGCCAGTGGGCTTCGTAGGCGAACAGATCCGGGTTGATGTTGCCCTGGAGGTCACGGTTCAGCCGCATCAGCAGATTGCGGGCAAAGGCGGCGGAGACCCCGGCCGCATCGTTGTAGGCCGCCTCAAGAAGCTGGGGATCTCGGGGTTGATCCAGTCCCAGCAGCAAAGGCCCTCCCTTCAGCAGCGCTCGGAAGCGCTGCAACAGCTCGATGGCGTCCTCCGGGCTGAAATTGCCGAGGGAACTGCCAGGGAAGAAGCCGATGCGGCGTTGCCCAGTCAGCCATGGATGCTCAGGTAGATCACTGAGCTGGCTGTGGTCGCAGCAGATGCCCAACATGGCGATGGCCGGGTGTTCGTCTGCCAAGCCCTTCAGAGCGTTCTGAAGCGCAGTTGTGCTGATGTCCAGTGCCACAAATGTTGTGACCTGACCCGTTTTCAACAGCGGTGAGACCTTGCGGGCGTTGCCGATGCCGAACTCAACCATCACCCCAGGGCCCACGGCTGCGGCAATGGCATCGGCATGGGTGCTGAGGAGTGCGATCTCGGTGCGGGTGAGGCTGTATTCGGGCTGTTTGCAGATCTCCGAGAACAGCCGCGAGCCCTCCGCGTCGTACAGCAGCCAGGCCGGCAGCTGACGCGGGGTCTGTTGCAGGCCCTGCTCCACCAGCCGGCGGAGATCGGCCGGTGCTGGATGGAGATCCAGCAGCTCGATCGTCATCGGGCCAGCCGGATGCCGGAGGCCATCCAGCGGCTGGCGGGTGAGAAGAAATTTCTGTAGGTGTCCCGCCCATGGCCTGGGGGCGTCAGCCAGCAGCTGCCCCGCAGTACAAACTGAGAACTCATGAACTTGCCGTTGTATTCACCGATCGCACCGGCTGGTGGATTGAAGCCTGGATAGGGACGGTAGGGGCTGGCAGTCCACTGCCAAAGGGCTCCATGGGCATGGCACAGAGCTGGGCCATGCATGACTAAGGCATGCTCCCATTCCGCTTCCGAGGGCAGCCGCGCCCCACTCCAGCGGGCGAAGGCATCGGCTTCAAACCAGCTCAGATGTCGTACAGGAGCCTCAGGGTCCAGCGGGCGGAGGCCCGCCAGGGTGAATTCGTTGTCGTCCCCGCGCCAGTAACAGGGCGCCTCCCATCCGTTCTGCTGGCACAGGCTCCAGCCCTCACTCATCCAGAGCTCCGGCCGTTTGTACCCGCCATCGCTGATGAAGGCCTGGTAGTGCCGGTTGCTCACCAGATCATTCTGGAGCTGAAAACGGTCCAACCACACGCGATGGCGGGGGGTTTCGTTGTCGAAGTGGAAACCAGGCCCGTGATGACCGATCTCCACAAGTGCGGCCTCACAGGTCAGCCAACCATTGGACAGGGGCTCGATGACAAGGTCGGCGTCAGCGGAGTAGCAGGGCTCTAGCGGCTGACGGCTGAAGCCATCCAGCAGGTCCATCAGCAGCAGTTCCTGATGCTGTTGTTCGTGTTGAAGCCCCAGTTCTGCCAGTTCAACCAGCTCGGCGGCGGGGTCGTTCAGCAACGTCGCCAACCCGAGGTCAACGCTCTCACGCCAGGCCAGGACGTCCTGGATTGCCGGCCGGCTGAGCAGCCCGCGCTGGGGACGGGGGTGACGCGCACCGACGGTGTCGTAATAGGAATTGAACTGAAAACTCCAGCGCGGGTCACAGGGTTGATGACCCCTCAGGTGGGGCTGGAGCAAAAAGGTCTCGAAAAACCAGTTGGTGTGCGCAAGATGCCATTTCGGCGGACTGGCATCCGCCATGCCCTGCAACCCCAGATCCTCAGGCTCAAGCGGTTGAATCAGTGCTTCGCTGCGACGACGCACCTCCAGCAGGGTGTTCAGCAGCAAGTCGCGGGTCGTCACTCGCCGCGGACCCTAGAGCGCACTGCCAATCGACGCAGCCTCGTTACGATCAACCCATCAACAGGTCGGCGTTTTGAGCGGTCCCGGCACCGTGCTCGCGGAGCGTTACCGCCTGGAGGAAGTCCTTTCAGGCCCTGATCCGGTCCAAGGTCTGCTCTGGCGTGCGGTGGACGTTTTGGCAGGGGAGATTCCCGTTGTCATCCGTCAGGTCGATCAGCCCACGGCACAGGAGCGGCTCAAGCGCATCTGGCCGCGGCTGCAGTCTCTGCTCCATCCCCAGATTCCTCGATGTGGCGAGTTGCTGGAGCTCGATGGAAGCGTCTGGACCGTACGGGACTGGCAGGAGGGCACCCGCCTGGATCGTGTTCAGCGCCAGCGCAGTGAACGCCAGATGCTGTTCGGTGCGGCCGAGGTNCTGTTGCTGTTGCGTCGCACCCTTCCCGTTCTGGTGCTGATGCACGCCAGAGATCTGGTTCATGGCGATCTGAATCCCCACAACCTGATGTTCAGNCAGGCGGATGGTCTGCCGGTTTTGCTCGACTTCGGCCTGGTGCAGATCGCTGGTGAGGCGCCACTGGAGGGAGCCACGGCCGGCTATGCCCCCCGGGCGCAGGGGCGTCAGGAACCCTGTTCGCCCTGGATGGATCTGCATGGATTGGGGGTCACGGCCCTGGTGCTCCTGAGTGGTCGGCAACCGCAGGAGTTGATCGACGGCGATGGTCAGGACTGGATCTGGCCNGAGGATCTCGATCTNCCTGACGCGTTTCAGNCGGTGCTGCAGCGGTTGTTGAGTGAAGACCCGCAGCAGCGCTTTGATCAGGCCGGTGATGTGCTGAAGCTGTTGGAGGGGGTGGCGATCCCCGAAGGCACAGGGCCCGTGGTGCGCTCCGATCGCACTGTTGTGCTCGCACCAGCCGCTGTGGCAGACCCTCAGCCACAGCAGGAGAGTCCCATCCCGCAAAGTCGGGCCCAACGTCGCGAGCAGGGTGCTGAAGGACGGCTCTGGCCGGTTGTGATGGCTCTGGCCCTTTCTGCNGTGGTGGGAACGGCAATCGGTTGGATGCTGCTCTCACGCGGCTCCAATCCGGTTCGAGAGGTTGCACCTGGANCNGATGGTGCTGGTCAGGGCTCCACCAGCAGCCTGCCGCCATCGGAGGTGGATGGCCGTCAACAGCTGCTCAGTCGTCTGCGGGCACTGCAGGTGGATCGCACCTGGTTCCTCAAGTTGGTCGACACCAGCCTGCTCAGCCGGTTCCCCGAGCGCGGCGGCCGTTTGCCATCCGATTCGCTCGAGGATGCTCCGCTGCGTCGNGTCTGGAATGACCTGGCCGAGGAATGGCTGGCTCGGATTGAGCAATTGCCCCCTCCGATGCGATCCCGGCTCGGCCAGCTGAAGGATGAGGACTGGATGCANCAGCAGCAGGAGCTGGTGAAGCAGGGCACGCATCCCCGGGTTGTGGAACAGCTCGTCAGTGCCGGAGCCCGCAACCTGCTGCCTGGGGATGCCTTGGGAACGAAACCTGCAGAACCGTTCCGCCAGCTGTGGATCGCTGCAGCGCTTCAGAGCCTGCAGGGCGTTCAGATTGAAAGCATCACGGCCCAAACCCAGCAGGCCACCAACCGTTCGCTGCGGATTCCATCGGCGGCCGCGCGACTGATTTCGGTGACGGTCCCAACCGGATCCGCTCTGGTGCTTGGCATCAACGGCACCCCCCTGATGCAGATGACAGTGTTCGGTTCCGCTGGGCAGCTGGTGGCGGAGCGCGGACCCCTTCGGGTGGTCACCCTCCCGGTGTCTGCCGGATCTCCGGTGCAGGTGTTGGTGACCAACGAAGGGGTCTCCTCCGGATTGCTCACCCTCTCCTGNCGAGCGGATCGGCCGCGTCCAGCCGAGCCGGTGGCTGCTCCNGATCAGCGTCCTCCCNAACAGACGGAGACGCCTGAGACCTTGCCGGNACCAGTCAACGACGCAGACGTTGCGCCTGAGCCTGCGAAGCCAGAGANAAAGCCGACTCCGGAGACGCCACCCAACCTCAATNAACCCAATTTCGATCCGATGGAGTGATCAGAAACGGTCCATCGCAGCGCGGACCTCTTTCTTGGATTGCTTTTCCTTTTCGGCTGCCCGCTTGTCGTGCAGTTTGCGGCCTTTGCCCAGGCCAATCGTNATNTTGATCCACGATCCCTTGAGGTGGATGTTCAAGGGGATCAGGGCAAGGCCCTTTTGATCGAGTTGACCCCGCAGTTTGTCGATTTCGCGGCGGTGGGCCAACAGCTTGCGAGTGCGTAGCGGATCGTGGTTGAAATAGGCGCCCGCATGGCTGTGGGGCGAGATGTGCACGTTGTGCAACTGAAGTTCACCGTTGCGGATCAGACAGAAGCCGTCCCGCAGGTTGGCTTTGCCANTGCGGATCGACTTCACTTCGGTGCCCACCAGTTCAATCCCGGTTTCCAGGGTTTCCAGGATTTCGTACTGATGCCGGGCCTGACGGTTGTCCGCCAACATGCGGTTTGCAGCGGCTCGCGCCGCGGCGGCGGCTGCTTTTTTTGCTCCCCCCTTCGCCATGGCTGCGGCTGCGTCTCCCGACCCTATCCAGGGCTGGGTACCCTGCCCGCATGGCGATCGTTTCTTCCAACGCCGGCTCCCCCGCGTCNCCGCCTGAACGGGTGTTGGATGCGAAGCCATCGTCTGAGGAGGTGCGATCCCGTCCCGACGACGGTCTGCGCCCCAGACGTCTGGCCGATTACATCGGGCAGAACGAGCTCAAGCAGGTTCTCGGTATTGCGGTTCAGGCGGCGCTGGGCCGGGATGAAGCTCTTGATCATGTGTTGCTGTACGGCCCGCCGGGTCTCGGCAAGACCACCATGGCGCTCGTGCTGGCCGAAGAGCTGGGGGTGAGCTGCCGAATCACCAGCGCTCCGGCCTTGGAACGTCCGCGGGACATNGTTGGTCTTCTGGTGAATCTGCAGCCACGGGAACTGCTGTTCATNGATGAGATTCATCGCCTCAATCGCGTGGCCGAGGAGTTGCTCTACCCGGCCATGGAGGACCGCCGGTTGGATCTCACCGTTGGCAAAGGCAGCACAGCAAGAACCCGCTCGCTCGACTTGCCTCCTTTCACCCTGGTTGGAGCCACCACCCGGGCGGGTTCCCTCAGTTCCCCNCTGCGGGACCGTTTCGGCTTGATCCAGCGGCTTGAGTTCTACGGCCAGCAGGACCTGGAGGCGATCGTGTCCCGAACCGCTGATCTGCTCGGTGTTTNGCTGACGCCAGCGGCCTGTGGACGGATCGCCCGCTGTTGCCGAGGCACGCCCCGGATCGCCAACCGTCTGCTGCGTCGGGTGCGTGATGTGGCCTCTGTCCGGGGAGCTCAGACCGCCATCGATGAGCCCTTGGTGGCAGAAGCCCTGAGTCTGCATCGGGTCGATCACCGTGGTCTGGATGCCGGCGATCGACGGCTGCTGGTCCAGCTCCACCAGCATCACGGCGGCGGTCCGGTGGGCCTGGACACGCTGGCNGCGGCCCTTGGCGAGGATCCCACCACCCTGGAGTCTGTGGTGGAACCTTTCCTGTTGCAGCAGGGCCTGCTGGTGCGCACGCCGCGGGGGCGCATGCTCACGGATGCCGCTCGCGCCCATCTCTCCGAGCAGGAGGCGGCATGAACACCGTCGTTGCTGCGATTCTGCTGGCTCTGGTGCTGCTGCTCCAGCCGGTCCGTATTGCGGCTGAAACGCTGCCTGCTCTCTATGACCGGGCGCTCCGCGCCAGTCAGAGTGGCGATTTCGTTCAGGCCCTCCCCCTTTGGGATCAGGTGCTGGAGCGTTCTCCGGAAGATGCCGCCGCCCTGAGCAACCGCGGCAATGTGCGTCTTGCTNTGGGGGATCCCGATGGGGCGATCCTGGATCAGAGCCGTTCGATCGCNCTGGCTCCGGAGGAATCAGACCCCCATCTCAACNGGGGCACGGCGGAGGAATCCTTGCAGGATTGGTCCGCNGCAGAAGCGGATTACCTCTGGATTCTGGAGCGGGATCCGGACGATGCCGCCGCCCTCTACAACCTCGGCAATGTGCGCGGTTCNCAAGGGGACTGGGACGCTGCCCGCAGGCTGTATGTCGAGGCTGCCGATGCCCGGCCCGGCTTTGCCATGGCCCGTTCCAGTGCCGCCCTGGCGGCCTGGCAGCAGGAGGATCACACCTGGGCCGAAGCCGAACTGCGCAAACTGATTCGCCGCTACCCCCTGTTCGCTGACGCCCGTGCTGCCTTGAGTGGATTGCTGTGGCAGGGCGGTTCATCCGGCGAGGCTGAAAGCCACTGGGCCGCGGCAGCTGGTTTGGACAATCGTTATCGCCAGCGTGACTGGCTGTTGGAGGTGCGGCGTTGGCCCCCGCAGCCCACGGCCGATCTGATGGCCTTCCTCGCCCTGGAGCAGCCCTGAGATGACGGTCTTGATCTCACCGTTCGATTGCCTGGAGCAGGAGNTNCCGGAGCTGCTTGAGCTGCGCCGTCATCTGCATGCTCACCCGGAGCTCAGCGGCGAGGAACACCAGACGGCGGCGCTGGTGGCCGGTGACTTGCGTCGCAGCGGCTGGCGTGTGAAGGAAGCTGTCGGGCGCACGGGTGTGCTGGCTGAGCTGGGTCCGCAGCAGGGGCCAACGGTGGGTCTTCGGGTGGATATGGATGCGCTGCCGGTGGAGGAACGCACCGGTCTGCCCTATGCCTCGACCCGGCAGGGGGTGATGCATGCCTGTGGCCATGACATTCACACCTGTATCGGCCTGGGGGTGGCCCGGCTGCTGGGGGCCCAGCCAGCTCTGCCCTGCAGAGTGCGGCTGCTGTTTCAGCCCGCTGAAGAATTGGCTCAGGGGGCTGTGTGGATGCGTGATGCCGGAGCCACCNAGGGATTGGATGCTTTGTTCGGTGTGCACGTGGTGCCAAATCTGCCCGGTGGCTGTGTCGGGATCCGACGCGGGTGTCTCACGGCGGCAGCGGGCGAACTCGAGATTCAGATTCACGGCGAAGGTGGNCATGGCGCTCGGCCCCATCAGGCCGTCGATGCGATCTGGATCGCTGCTCGGGTTGTGACGGAGCTGCAGCAGGCGATCAGCCGTCGTCTGGATGCACTCCAGCCCGTGGTGATCAGCTTCGGCAAGGTGGAAGGGGGGCGGGCGTTCAATGTGATTGCCGATCGTGTGCGCTTGCTGGGCACGGTGCGCTGCCTGGATGTGGAGCTGCACGCCCGGCTGCCCGCATGGATTGAACAAACCGTGCNGGCGATTTGCCTGAGCGCCGGCGCTCAGGCCGAGGTGACCTATCGCTGCATTGCGCCGCCGGTCCACAACGACGCTGCACTCACGGATTTGATGGAACGCTGCGCTGTCGAACAGCTGGGGCGGCCACAGGTTCAGCCAGTCGATCAGCCCTCACTCGGAGCTGAGGATTTTGCGGAACTGCTGCGGGATGTGCCAGGAACGATGCTGCGTCTTGGGGTTGCAGGGCCCGATGGATGTGCCCCGCTGCACCATGGCCGGTTTCAACCCGATGAACAGGCCCTCGGTGTTGGGATTCGTGTGCTGACAGCGAGTCTTCTCGGTTGGATGGAGCAGGGGGGGAGGCCATGAGACGTTGGATGCCCACCTTGATGTCCCTTGGCCCGCCCTTGCTGATCGTGCTGGCACTGATGGCGGCCCAGCAGCGCCAGGGGCGGGATCGGGTTCAGGCCCTGATGCCAGCCCTCGTGGGCAGTGGCTTGATCATCAGTTGTGCTGTCGGGCGCCGTCGCCACCGGAGTCGCCTGCTGGCGGCCCTGCGCAATGGTGAGCAATCACAGCCTTGAACACACCCCGCCCAGATGGCTGAGCCGCCATCACGCCACGATCCCCCAGCCAACGACAGCCGCCATGCCTCAGTCATCCGACGCTCTTGAGCCCGATCTCACTGCTCTGCGCGCAGCGATCACAAGTGGCGATCCGGTGCGTGCCATGCCGGCGCTCACCCAGCTGCGTTTTGTTGGTGATGATGAGGCGGTGCCCCTGCTGGTGCTGGGGACCGAACAGAAGCCGTTTCTGGTGCGTTCCCTCAGTTGCAGCGGTCTTGGCTACAAACGCAATGAGCAGGGCTGGACTGTGCTCAGCCGTCTGTTGACGGCAGATGAGGATCCCAATGTGCGGGCTGAGGCNGCCAATGCCCTGGCGAGCTACGGCATTGAGCGATCCTGGCCCNTGCTGCAGAAGGCTTTCCAGGCCGACACGGCCTGGCTGGTGCGCTGCAGCATTCTTTCCGCTCTGGCGGAACAGNCGGAGATTGAGCTCGCCTGGCTGCTGGAGCTCGCGACGATGGCGATCGAGGACGCTGATGGCACAGTCCGGGTTGGAGGGGCCGAAATCCTTGGACGGCTCGTGCGTGATGGCTCCGGACAGCCCANCGGCGCAGCGGCGCGCAACCTGCTCCTCTCTCTCCAGCAGGACCAGGACCACCGTGTGGTGGCAGCAGCCCTGAATGGCTTGCAATCTGGTTGACCGCCCAAGTGCTGGACCCTTGCTAGCTTNCAGATCTCACTAGGGGTGCCTGTCNGTTCTTCGGAGCCCAGGCTGAGATCACACCCTCCGAACCTGAACCGGGTCATGCCGGCGAAGGGAAGTGACCAGCGTGATCGAACCGGCCTGTGCCGACCCCTGGGGTATCCATCGCAGTACCGATCATGCGCGCTTCCTGGGTGTCTCCCCGCAAGGGCCAGGCCAATGTGTCCCAGATGCATTACGCCCGTCAGGGGCTGGTGACTGAGGAAATGGCCTACGTGGCGAAACGGGAAAATCTGCCCGAATCGCTGGTGATGGAGGAGGTGGCCCGGGGTCGCATGATCATCCCCGCCAACATCAATCACACCGGTCTTGAGCCGATGGCGATCGGCATCGCCAGCAAGTGCAAGGTGAACGCCAACATCGGCGCTTCTCCCAATGCTTCCGACGCTGCTGAGGAGGTCAACAAGCTGAAGCTGGCGGTGAAGTANGGCGCCGACACGGTGATGGACCTCTCCACCGGTGGNGTGAACCTGGATGAGGTGCGNACNGCGATCATCAACGCNTCACCAGTNCCCATCGGCACGGTGCCGGTNTATCAGGCCCTGGAAAGTGTGCANGGCTCGATCGAGAAGCTCGATGAGGACGATTTTCTCCACATCATCGAGAAGCATTGTCAGCAAGGCGTCGATTACCAGACCATCCACGCGGGTTTGCTGATCGAGCACCTGCCCAAGGTGAAGGGGCGTCTCACCGGCATCGTCAGTCGCGGTGGCGGAATCCTGGCCCAGTGGATGCTGTACCACCATCGCCAGAACCCGCTGTACACGCGGTTTGATGACATCTGCGAGATCTTCAAGCGCTACGACTGCACCTTCTCTTTGGGAGATTCCCTGCGTCCCGGTTGTCAGCACGATGCTTCCGATGCTGCTCAGCTGGCTGAACTGAAAACCCTCGGAGAACTCACTCGGCGTGCCTGGAAGCACGACGTGCAGGTGATGGTGGAAGGTCCTGGCCATGTGCCCCTGGAC
>NHIA01000010.1 GCA_002170825.1 Cyanobacteria bacterium TMED177 | reverse complement strand
TGTTGCGGCAGCTGCAGGAGTGTGTGCCCTATCGGATGCTCAGCACCGCCTTTGAAACGGGCATCGGCCGCCGTTGGCTGCATCATCTGGCGGCGCTTCAGCAGCAGGGTCCAACGCCGGTGGCGCCTGGGCTCGCGCCGGGCTGGTGCCCATCGGGACCGCTGTTCAGCGACGATCCGAACGCGGTGTGGGAGGCGGGCTTGCCATGACGCCCGATCAACTGCTGCAAGGGTTCCGCGACGGTCGCTGGATGCCCCTCAGGGGAGCGGAAGCGCTGCCGCAGCAGCTGTTGCCTCCAGGCCCAGGGGTGTTGGTGAGCAGCGGTGGCAGCAGCGGCGGGCGGCGGATCTGCCTGCAACCTCTGGACCATCTCGATCAATCAGCAGCGGCAACCGCCCATTGGTTGCAGGGCATTGATCTGGATCCCGGTGAGGTGTTGATCTGCAACCCCCTGCCGATGCATCACGTCAGCGGGCTGATGCCCTGGTGGCGCAGTCGCTGCTGGGGATCAACCCATGTCCCTTTGGCTCCAAACTTGCTCAAACAGCCAAGCCAGCTGCTGGCCATTTCCCGCACGCTGAAGGGATGGGGCGAGCGGCCATTTGTGTTGTCCTTGGTGCCCACCCAGCTGGGTCGGTTGCTGGCGGATCCCAGCGGCGTTGACTGGTTGCAACGCTTCAGTGTGATCTGGGTGGGAGGCGCCGCGCTCCCTGCCGTGATGGCCGATCAGGCTCGCCAGGCGGGAATCAGGTTGGCCCCTTGCTATGGCGCCACGGAAACGGCGGCCATGGTTGCGGCGCTTCCGCCTGATCGATTTCTGGCTGGAGACAACAGNTGTGGGCCCCCACTGGAGGATGTGGAATTGCAGTTGGCCCGTGATGGTGCGCTGAAGGTGCGCACGCAACGCCTCGCGATTGCCAGCTGGAGTGAAGAGAGGCCGAATGAGCTGGATCCGCTTCAGGACGAAGAGGGTTGGTGGTATTCCGGTGACAGCGCGGGTTTGGCGCCTGATTTAAAGATTTTTGGCCGTTTGGACGGAGCTCTTTTNTCTGGTGGTGAAACCGTGTTTCCAGAACAGCTCGAGGCACGGCTAATGGGGTCTGGTTTGCCACTGGAGGCGGTTTTGCTTTTGGGGGTTCCGGATCCGGTCTGGGGTCAGCGCCTGGTGGGATTGGTGNGCAGTTCTGATGAGGCGATTGTGCGTAGGCTTGAGCAGCTCACGGCCAATTGGTTGCCTGCAGACAAGCCTTTGGGCTGGTTCGTATGCCCCGAACTGGCCCCTACCGGGGCAGGGAAGTGGCAGCGAGAACGGTGGTCTAAACGGGCTTTGACCTTGATCGAGCAAAGGCTGCCAACAGGCAGGACATCTACTTGATCCCTACAGNTGTAGTGCAAAATACTCTAAATNTTGTGTCGAATTCGAATTCAGGGGTTGCCTNGACTATGNTGAAAAGATATTGCCTTGCCCAAAATGTGCGTTATCAATCTTAACGCTCCGGTTTCCGGTGGTTTTGTGCGAGCGCTCGATCATCTTTCCCCTCAATACAGCGTATCCAATTTTCCAGCAAATCCTGATTTAGATAGCTCCGTGCTCTGGAGCGGCATACCAGATGCAGATGACAATGATTATGTAGCTGGATTGTTTGAAGATAGAAAATGGGGTTCTGCAGAGCCTGATAATGGAGAGACTACAGATTTATCGTATTACCTTTATGATGGTGAAGCGGCTACTTATGCTTCAACAAATGATTTATTTGGCCAGCTGCTTCACGACAAGGAACGCGAAGCGATCTTGAGTTCCATGGATGCATTCGCTAGTGTGACTGCGCTCACATTTGCGGAAGCATNAGACAAGGATGAGGCAAATATTTCATTCTTGATGATGAATAATGAAGACTCAGAAGGTTATTTGGGATGGGCTAACTTTCCTGGCACTTCACCGTATGGAGATACTTATTCGACTGTCAATAATGAAGCGTATAACTTGGATGACGATCCATCTGCGGTAACCCCTGGTTCATATTATTACCTCACGTTCACCCATGAATTAGGGCATGCGCTGGGAATGGGGCATCCCCATGATGGATCTACTTTCCCAGGTGTTCCGTACGGTGATTCGGGTAATGGCGGTGACAACAACCTGAATGCAACACCGTGGAGTGTTCTCACCTACAACGACGCAACAGCGACCAATGGATTGTCTCCTGGTTGGTCCTCGAGCGCTGGTTATTTGGAAACTTTGGGAGCTTATGATATCGCAACTGCGCAATATCTTTATGGCCCCAACCTTGAAACTAATTTAGGCGACACGACATATTATCTTGATGAATATACGCTTAGAGGCTACCAAACCATTTGGGATGCTGGCGGTGTCGACACAATTGATGCTTCTAATTCGGGAGAATCTGTTCAAATTGATTTACGCAATGCAACCTTAGAGAATGAAATTGGGGGTGGTGGGTTCCTTTCGGCGCCTGAGTATTATTATATCGGCTACTCAATTGCATTCAATTCCATCGGTGACGCGGTGATTGAAAATGCAACTGGCTCGTCCAACAGTGATACGCTCCAAGGCAATGAAGTTGATAATGCCCTTTTCGGTGGACTCGGAAACGACANACTTCTAGGTAGCGATGGCGATGACACCATTTATGGAGGGGAAGGAAACGACGATTACATTGGAGGAAGCGGCGCAGACGTCTTTGTCCTAGATCCGGGGATTAACGTCATTGATGATTTTGAAGAGAGCGATAAAATTGCCGTTAGCTTCGATTTGTTTGACCCTTATGTCAACCTGGATGGTGATGACATTGTAATTAAAGATTACCTATCAAATGCAGAACTTCGGCTGAAAGAACAAGGAGAATTATACAGCGGCACGAGCTACGATTCATATCCATGGATTGTTGACGCCTCTACATATTTGAGCGATGAGGGAGGTGAAGATGACGATCAAGGCGGTGTAGACAATGACTATTCAGGCGAGGTTTTGCATGATGGCTTTGGCTATGAATACGACTTTATTGACCGTACTAAAAATGCCAGCGACATCACCTCTGCAGACTATTATTATTCCTATGGTTGGGAACAAGCGTTCGTTGATGCACTTCCAGATCCAGTTCNGATCACCTTTGAAGCAGATAATGGCTGGCTGGATGTAGATGGGACATATTCGTCCGGTTTGTTTGCTCCTGGTAATTATCAATATTTGATTGGCTCAGATAGCCCTTACAACAACTTTAGTCCCTCGAATCCTGGATCCAATGCGGATACAACGATTGTTTCCAATCATACGGGCAGTCACGTTAATGGTACGGCAACAGGAACGATTGAGTACATTCATGGCGATGGGACGTATGCCGGCAATAGAGTTCATTTCAACCTTTTCAATGTTGGCCATAGTGGAGGGCCAGACGAGCCTGATTTAGCNAAANTAAATTCTGGTTCNAATATTGATCGTGGGATCAATATGACCACTGGCTGGGATTCTAGTGTTGGCAATTATCGAGATCAATTCCTTGAAATTCTTGCCAGCGAAGATCAAGCAGGTGGTTTAAATGTGTATTTTGAGGGATCAACAGCAGCAACTGACGTTAACTTTGATAATCACGTTACGGCCTTTGGCTTCTACTTGATGGGTCGTGAGATCAAACGCGATGTGATTTTAGATGTNTATGACACAGATGGACAAGTTATTCACTCTGGAGTCACGTTGGAGCCANACNAACAAGGTCNAGCTGCTGTTCAATACATTTCATTCGCTCTTGATTCTGANGATACAACCCGAATTTCAGGATTCTCTCTGACNGAGCTCTATGATGAGGACGATACAAAAGGTCGTCGTGATATCTTTAGTATTGATAATTTGACACTGCAATTTGGACAAGAATATTTAAATGAGACTGCATTTGATGAAAATTTAGAGAGTTACTTTGGCTACGACATTGACAATGATGACAATTACGACGAAGACGACGACGGTTATGGCGACGACGACGGTTATGGCGACGAAGACGGTGGTGAGTCTGTCACTATTTATGTGGATGCGGGCACATTAACATCTCCCTATTACACCTTTTATAAAGATGAAGCTGGCACCATCTCTCTGGATTATTTAGTCTTAGATATTAACAATCGCTACACATTTGAGCGGGTTAGCGATGCAACATCTCATCCCTTTTATCTAAGTGATGAAGGTGTAGCTGAGGGCTCAACAAGGAATATTTTCTTGACAGGAGATGGTTCCTATTCTTCAGGCATTGTTGGGAGTCAGCAAGTCTCGCTTTCGTTCGCCGATTCAACATCTCCATTCGATACTNAGAATATATATGCCTTCTGCACCACTCACACGTCAATGACCGCAAAATTTGCGGTTGTGGGTGGTGACTTTGATCCATTAGTTGTAGATACTAAAAATAATGATGCTCTCTTCAGAGATGAGGATGGCTACACTTTCATTCTTCCAGGCAATGATTCCTCGAAGACTCCCATACTGATAACTGAGAAAGGTCTTGAGCACGCCGATAATCTTTTTTGGCAGTCGAATGAATCAACGGATCTCTATATGCCACAGGCATTGGTTGAAACTGAATATGGTTATCGGGTGGCAATTAAAGATGTTTGGCAAGATTATGGAGANGNTGNATTGATGGAGCAATGGAATATTGCAGATATTTCGTTTAGTGGTGTGCTCGATCCAGATTTGATTCAATGGAATGTTGACCCCCAAAGCTTTGAGCTTGAATTTCAGGAAGATCTGAATGGGGATGGAGATGTTGGCGTCACTGTTAATAGTCTTACCGAGCTTCGTGCCGGGGAAGATGAATTCCAGCAAAAGGGCAATACCAAATTATATGTAAGTAGTTCTAATTCACTTTTTATTGTTAAAGAAGGATCTGAGCCTTTATTGATTACAGATGAAAACGGATATTCAGCATCATGGCTGTATGACTCGTGGCAAGATCAATGGTCCGATTACTACGAAGAAACGAGGGCATACGCTGTAATTCATCTCGGTGAAGACAAGGGATATCGATTGGCAATTAAGCGAGATCGTAATGGTGATAAAGAGTGGGAAATTCTTAGCGTCACTGAATCCGGCAAGCTTGACTGGTCTGATTCTCTTTGGACAGATGACAATGGCATTGCGGCTAGTGAATCTCTCTTTGGAGAAGATCTTAACCGCGACGGAACAACAGGATTTTCTTCTGAGGGCCTTATCGATAAAATCTCGGATACGGTTGGGGATACTCTTGCAATAGATTCGAATAATGATGATCTTTTTATTAAGACATCTGGGGGTGATGTTCTCAAATTATCTGACGAGTGGGGTGGTGGGTCTATTCGGATTGATGAATCCAATGAAGGTGANTATGACTCGTGGTCAAGAGAGGCTTATCAAGTCGAGTTTTCGGCTGATGACAATGTTTATTTGCTTGCGGTTAAAGAAAAATGGTCAAATAGCTATGGCGGAAGTCTCCATGAAGATGAACAATGGATCATTTATGAGGTCAGTCCTTCAGGTTCATTCTCTTGGGATAGTGCTGAATGGAATGTAAATATTGCAAACTATGAGAGCGTCTTTGGAGATGACCTTAATGAAGATGGAATTATCGGTTTTAATGAGGCGGCCCTAGAGCAAATTACAACTGATACTATCGGCGTAAGTCTTTTTAGAGATACTTTTGCTGGATCTCTTTATCTCGTAGATGGTAATGAACGCAAGCAAATTCTAGATGAAGGCGGTTGGGAGCCAAATCTCGAGTGGTCTGATTACTGGCCAGGTGGTTCACACAAATCAACGGCATACGCAATTGAGAAAACTACTACTGGCTATGCCTTGGCAATCAAGCGAGTAGACAGCTGGGAAGATTTTGTTGATGGCGGTGACTACACCGATGGTGGAGATTACCAAGATGGAATTGGCACGATGCCAGAAGGTGATGACTACGGTGACGATATCAATATTGGCTTCCGCAGTTCCGCTAAAGACATCGCAAAAGCGCCCATAAAAAATTCCGATACCAACGAAAATATCTATGTCAATTGGGAAATCCTTAACTTGAATGCAGACGGTCGTATTCAGTGGGGAGATGGCTCTGTCTATACCGATAAAATCGCTGGTTACGAGAACGTATTTAAACAAGATCTAAACGATGACCAATCTATTGGCATTTCAATCACTAANCTGACTGACATTACAACTGATGTTTCTGGCTATCAAATTAAAGTTTCGGACTCAGGTACTGTCCATCTATGGGATGGCATAGAACAAGAAAATCTCAATATTNTTAATGTTGTCGATGCTAATGGAGCAACTCCACAGCTTGTGGTCAATGAAAGCTGGGGTGACTATGGCAGCTTTACTGTGATGCCTTATGCAGCAGTTAAAGTTGATGGACTTAATGGAGAAGAAGATTATTTGCAGTTGGCAATTAAAACGCAAGACATTTATACACACTTCGAGGAGAATGGTGATCAAGTAACGCATGATCACACAGAATGGGAGATTTTGAAGCTCTCCCTTGAAGGAGTCACTGATCCTGAATCAAAGATAAGAACAACATCTATCATTCCTTATGAGCCAATCTTTGGACAAGATATGAATGGAGATGGAGATGATACTGGTGATATCACCATCAATCTCCGCGACACTGATACCAAAGGTGTGCAAATTGGTGATGCAGATGGTCAGCTTTATATCGTAGACGGTAGTACAAATATTGCAGTCAATGATCCTTGGATCGAGGGAGATTCAACCTGGCCTGATGGCAGCTGGAAGTCTACTGCGATTGCTGCTGAATTGAACAATAACGGCACATCGTCCAACACGAGCGATGATTANTACCAGCTAGCAGTCAAGCAGGTTAATACTTGGACTGATTACTGGACAGGCAACAAAGTTACAGACGAAAACTGGCAGATTTATGCAATCGATCCCACTGGTCAGACCAACTGGGACAAGACCATTTGGACCCAGTCGATTGCGAATTTTGAGCTCGCATTTGATCAAGATTTAGACGGAAGTGGCGGTAGTATTGGTCCTGATTACTCCAATCTTGATGCATCACCGCTTGATGGAGTGACAAATAAGCAAGGTTATCGCCTCTACAAAGATGAAGAGAAGTTGATTTATATTGGAGACAGTGAAGGGAATAAATTTTTACCGGTTACAGATGAATATGGCGGCTACCCTTCCTTTGATTGGTCGCATAATTGGGGTGCTGGCTCTAGTGTCTCATCAGCTGTAGCTGTTGAGCAATCGTCTGATGGTGTATTCCACTTGGCGATTAAGCATCAAAACACTTGGGACGGTGAAGAGCATACGAATTGGGAGGTTTTGAATGTATCTTTGGATGCCGGAACTTGGGATGATGCAACAAAAGGTACCTTGTCTTGGGATGACGTTACATGGACTGAAGATATTAGTTTGATTGAAACTACTATCTTTGGCGACGACTTGGATGGAGATGGAGCTGTTGGCTTGTCTCTCGATAATTTACTTCCGATTGATTTTGAGGATACGGATGGAGCCTTATTAAAGTCAGATGATTTGAAGCAACGCTATTACATTATTGATGGTGATCTAACATTGGGAGTAAGTCATCCATGGGGAGGATGGATTGATTTTAGTGATAGTCAAAGTTGGAACGGTTATAGTTTTGAAAGACAGCCCTTGGCGGTTCAGTCACTTACATTTACTTCGAGTGTCGGCAAAGAAGTCAATGGTTATGTCATTGCTGTAAAAAATACGTTTGTTGATCCAACAGAAGAACAATTTGTTGACTTTGAAATTGAATATGTTTTGCCATCTGGATCTGTTGATGAGGACAAGCGAGTTCACACTAATTCTATAAAAANCTATGAAAAATTATTTAAGCAGGATATCGATGGGGATACAGCAATTGGCCTCGATCCAACTAAATTGAGCACTATTGAAACAGATGCAATAGGAGATTTGCTTAAATTCCAGGGCCAGTCACTTTATATTGTTGATGATAAAAATACATCATCAGATGGTGACGACGTCGCTATTGAAATTGTTGATCGCTGGGGTGGTACACCCTGGTTTGACAGGCAGGAAGAATGGGGTTCAGGTGACTATATGCATTCTGAANCTTTTGCTGCCTACGCTGTCGAATCGGCTGTTGATGCAAGCGGAAATAAATATTTCTTACTTGGCATTAAAGTTACAAGTACATTTGGTAGCGATGACTCGGAAACTTTCTGGGAAACTTTCCGAGTGAAAGAGGATGTTCCTGGTGAAGGTAAGTGGTATTTGGACTGGGATACAGGTTCATTCTCAAAGGGCGCGCGCAAGCTTGAACAAACGTTTAAGCAGGATTTGAATGGTAATGGTGAAATCGATAGTGGCGCACTTGACACAGTAAAAGTCGTTACAGATACAAGTGGGTCTGGCCAAAGAGGTGCAACTTTGGCATACGATCNCGAGGGATCACTTTACATTACCAAAGGTTCTAATACCCCCATTCTGATCGAGGATGATCGTGGTCCAGTCGTATTTGATTGGAATGAGACTTGGGGTTCTTACAGCACATCGTCAGAGGCCTATGCGATTGAAGGCATCTTGAATGACGAAGGAACCGAGATCGATTCCTATAAATTGGCTGTTAAATATACGGAGANTAATCTTAGAACCAGCGATGAGCCAACAGTCAATTGGGAAACATTTACGATAACTCCTTCGGGACTTCTTGATTGGACATCGGCTACTTGGGGATCAATCAAAACTCATGAGGCGGATTTTAATCAGGATTTAGATGGCGACGGAAAAATTTGGAAAGCGGCTGACATTACCTATGATGCAATTGAAACAGATAATGTGGGTTCACGTCCGTATCTAGATGAAGATAAGAATCTCTATATACAAGCTGCTGGTTCATCTACGAAGACGGCGGTACTAACTGAATTCGGGGATTTATTCTCTGTTGACGGGAGCTTTNGCTTCGCGAATTCAGCCTATGAATCTTCGACTATTGCGGTTAAAGATATATCTATCGGCTCTGGCGACTCCATTGTCTCATATTACAAGCTCCTTATAAAGTACACAACTACTCAGTCAGGGAGTGATCCTGTTGATGAGTATCTAACCCTAAATATAGACAAGTCTACGATGAAGGTTGACTGGGGAACGGACTCCCTTTTCTATAATTCTGATACATTGGAAAGTGAGTTCAAGATCGATCTAAACCAAGACGGCGAAATATATGAAGTTAACGCCAATGCAACAACTGCAATCGATACCGATACGATCGGCGCGAAATTGAGGCAGGCCTCCGACGGTAGTCTCTTCATCAAGGATGGCGGAGATCCCTTCCCAATTATCTATTCTCATGGAGGATCCGTAAACCTGAATTTGTCTAAAGACATTTCAGACACTTTGTCGACTACCAAACAGGCGCTAGCTGTTCAAAAGGTTGATAGTGCCTACCAAATTGTCGTCAAGGAAACGACTGCCAAGACTACGAATGGTAATGCATCTTCGAATGTCATCTATATCGTCTATGACATTGATGCAAATGGAGTATTTGACCCTTCGTCCTCCGTCAGACGTACGGCAGTTGAGTTGAATGAATCAGTATTCTCTCAAGACTTGACTGGTGATGGTCAGATCTCTCAAGGGTCTACTTCTGATACGTTTGCGAATGTTGTTACTTCTGATGTTAGCCAAGAGATTGCTGATAAGTATGAAAGTGCTGCGTCTTCTGAAATCTACTCTGTCTCCTCTGCTTCATCGAACACGGGTGAATCACTCTCTATGTTCGTGCCTGCAGGTTCAGGCGCGCAATCAAATGTGGACCTTGCGGTGAAGCAGGTTCAGACGATTGATGATCCATTGCTTGAAAAAGCGTTAACTGATGCTGGATTGCTTGGGGCCGCGACTAGTGATTCAAAACCCTCAGGTCGTACAACTACGGATAGCAGTGATTACGTGGCTGAGACGGGTCTGCTTGATACAAAAATCACAGTAACTGATGAAAGTAAGTTTGGTAAGATTCACGCTGTTTCATGGGTTCTGCCACAGGGATCTGGATCAGATTCGACTTATTTTGCGATCGATTCTGTTACTGGAGAGTTCACTCAGCTTTCCTATGATTCGGCTACTGGCGAAGGTGCTCAATGGGATGAGGAAGAAAAGACTCTCACTCTTTATGTGAGAGACAATGGTAAAAATGATGAGAATAATTCTCCTGGTGCTATTCGCATTCCCGGTTTCCTAGCATCGCGTGCAACCGATGACGACGGTGGATCAGGAGATGACGGTGGAAACAATAATGCTCCCGTCCTGGATACACCAGCTGCAGGGAGCATTACAGAAGATGCTGATGCTGCTACTACCACATCATCGGGGCTCTCAGGCACCCTCTCCGCCACGGATGCAGATGGAGACACCCTCAGCTACACCATCTCCGGGGGGGCTACATCCAATGGCGTCTCCACTCTTGCAGGTACCTACGGCTCCTTAAGCGTTAACACAACCACTGGTGCTTACACCTATACACCCAATTCCTCTGCGGTTGAAGCACTCAACGCTAGTGATACTGCTACCGATACCTTTACTCTCATTGCCTCTGACGGTTCCGATACTTCAACTGCCTCCTATGTCGTCAATCTCACCGGTGGTGATGAATCCACTGTGGATCTTGTCCCTCCAACGGTGAGTGCTGCATCAATTGATGGCGACACGCTCACCATCAATTTCGATGAGGACATCGATTCAACAATTCCGAAGGCCACCAACTTCAAGGTGATGAATGGCCGCAAGAGGATGAAGGTTGAAGATGTTTCAGTGGATACAGATGCCGATACGGTTGTTCTGTCGCTGAAGGATGCAGTGACGGTGGATGATGTCGTCACCTTTGACTACAAGACAAATCGGAAGGATCAAACCCAGGGAGTGGTTCAGGATCTTGCCGGTAATGACCTGCAGTCCTTTAAGGGGCAAGCCGTCAGCAATGACACATTTGTCGATCCGAATATTGATCTCACTTCTCCAACGGTGAGTGCTGCATCCATTGATGGCGATACGCTCACCATCAATTTCGACGAGGACATCGATTCAACAATTCCGAAGACCANCAACTTCAAGGTGATGAACGGTCGCAAGAGGATGAAGGTTGAAGATGTTTCAGTGGANACAGATGCCGANANGGTTGTTCTGTCNCTNAAGGATGCAGTGACGGTGGATGATGTCGTCACCTTTGACTACAAGACAAATCGGAAGGATCAAACCCAGGGAGTGGTTCAGGATCTTGCCGGTAATGACCTGCAGTCCTTTAAGGGACAAGCCGTCAGCAATGACACGTCTGTCCCTCCGTTGTCGTCTCCAGCATTGGAGCCACTCTTCAGCGATCAATGGCATCTCAAATCATCAGCCAATGAAGGCGCCAATGTTCAGAACGCATGGCTTCAAACCACAGCGTCTGGCGAACCGATCTACGGCACCGGTGTTCTTATCTCAATCGTCGACGATGGCCTTGATCACGACCATGAAGATCTCAGCACCAACTACAACGCCGATGCGTCCTATGACTACAACTATGACGATACCAATCCACACCCTTCTGGAGATGATGCCCATGGAACGTCAGCTGGTGGAGTAGCTGCTGGCTATGGGCACAATGGCATTGGTATAAGCGGTGCTGCTCCAAACGCATCTTTGAGTGGTTTGCGTCTGATTGCAGGTGGAACGTCTGACAGCACTGAAGCGAATGCTTTGGTGCATGCTCTAGGCGATGTCGATATTTACAGCAATAGTTGGGGGCCAGACGATAATGGCACAATTTCCCCAATCGGACCGCTATTAAGCCAGTCATTGCAGAATGGCGTCACCAACGGGAGAAATGGAAAAGGTGTAATTTATACATGGGCTGGAGGTAATGGTCGGGAATATTCTGACAATTCTAATTATGATGGTTATGCGAACTCTCGCTATGTCGTTGCTGTTGCCGCAATTTCTTCTGATGGTACTTATTCGTATTACAGCGAGCCAGGTGCAAACCTTCTTGTTTCGGCTCCCTCAGATAGCACAACAAGCCATCCTGGGATTACAACGACAGACATTGTTGGTAGAAGTGGATATAATTCTGGCGGCGGACTGAATGTCAACGGAGTTGCTAATCTTGCTGATAATAATTACACGAATGACTTTGGTGGTACCTCTTCTGCAACACCGCTTGTTTCAGGAGTTGTCGCGTTGATGCTTCAGGCAAATCCTGCCTTAACTTGGCGAGATGTGCAGCACGTTTTAGTTAATTCAGCATCGATCGTCGATTCCAGTTCTGCTGGATGGTTCGTCAACGGAGCCGGGAGCACCTTCAACCATGATTATGGATTTGGACGCATTGATGCCGATGCGGCTGTGACGTTGGCCAAATCTTGGTCCAATGTTGGAGACGAAGTCAGCTATGGCGCCTCTGAATTGTCGAATGTCAGTATCCCTGACTTCGGGGAAGGTTCTGTTGAGCGGACCATATCAATCCCTCAGGACATTACGATCGAAACTGTTCGTATTCCCTTTGTTTCAGATCACTCCTGGAGGGGTGATTTGGAAATCACACTGGAATCACCAGTTGGGACAACTGCTGTGCTTGCCAGCCAACGTGATGATGATTCTGGNGATTATGATTTCACCTTTAGCGCCAAAGCTTTCTGGGGTGAATCGAGTCAGGGGGATTGGACGCTTTCAATTACGGATTCAGATGGTGGATCGACTGGCTCTCTCAATGCTTGGGGTCTCGACTTTTTTGGTACATCTGGGGAGAACTTCGACTCCCTTCTTTCTGGTTCATCGAATCTTGAGCGTGATGCCATCACCGGCCGGCTGGGCGCTACCTACGCCTCCGCTGAGGCCTTGGCGAAGATTCCCGAACTCGGTAGCTACCTGAATTATTTGGACGATTCAATCTCCAAGAAGGAACTCAACAGCGACCAAACTTGGCTTGTAGGAACCTCCAGTAAAAGCTATCGCAAGTTGAATAACACTGATTTTGGTGATGATGTTGTTAAGCGTGGACGTCTTGCTGATATCGCGGATGGGGCTTACTGGATTTACGAGGTCAACACTAGTGATCTGAATGTAAGCAAGAAAAATCCTGCACTTGTGCCAGTTGTCGACAACCTTGGAGACGGCCTCGAATTTGCTTACCCGTTAATTGAGCGTCAGATGGTCTCCCGCTCTAAGTCCTTAGATGCCTTCCCTGACGGTCTGATTTAATCAGATCCTTATTAAAAAAGTAAACAGCTAACTCTGAATGGGTTTGTCAACTGTCTTGCATTCAATGGCTGGAACGTATGCTCTTGAAAGCCTCCTTTTCCCGTTGGCTTTGGGAAAAACTTCATGCCTCTCCGTTATTTTGTGGGTCGCGGCTTGTAGGGTTTAAGGCCTAATGTTGATCTATTGCGCCAATATTAAGCCCCAGCAATATCACTACTGGCTAAGTGGTGGTGGATTCNGGTTGATCGTCAAGCCAGCACTCAGAGGAAGTGTCAAGGGCCACATTGGCAGGTTGGCTTGCAATCGTAATAATCTTTGTAGTCGATGTGAACCTTGTGGCNGAACTATCTGAAACCGAGATCAGCAACAAGAAACTGGCGGCTGGATTGCTGGGGATCTTTCTGGGCTCTTTCGGGATCCACAAGTNTGTGCTCGGCTACAACAACGCCGGCATCATCATGTTGGTGGTGAGCCTTGCCGGTGGTGTAGTGACCTGTGGCA
>NHIA01000009.1 GCA_002170825.1 Cyanobacteria bacterium TMED177 | reverse complement strand
GGGCTTCGACTGATCAACCCGACGGATCAGAGACCGACCAGCTGCATTGACAGATCCCACACCTTTCTTGCGGTGTCGGGATCCGTTGCTTTATCGGACAGCTCCTGGCTGAATTGCTGACCGTTTTGCTTCTGACGGTTGCCCCAGCTCCAGTGCACGCCGGACTCTGCGAAATCGGCATCGGCAACCACCTGTGCCACCCGTTCCCCAGCCAACGCCTGGGACACATATCCACCGGTGATGTTTTTCTGAAACCAGGGAAAGATCGTTTGGAANGCCTTGGGGGTGTTGCGGAACAGAGGGGTATCGGCGACGCAACCTGGATACAGGGAGGTGAACGTGATCCCCGTCTCAGCGTGAAGCCGTCGGTGCAGTTCCTGCGTGGTGATCATGTTGCAGAGCTTGCTGTCCTTGTAGGCCTTGCCGGGCTTGAATCCCTTGCCACTGGCCATGGACACAGGCTCTTTGAATCCGGATGCAAAACCGGACAGGTCGCCCAGATCCGCTGGGGCCGGGATCGGAATCTTTCCGCCCAGCTCTTTGGAATTCGCGGTGACCGTGCCGAGAATCACCACGCGTTTGGACGGATNGCCGGANGATTGAATNCGATCCAGAAGCAACTGGATCAAAAGGAAATGGCCGAAATGGTTCGTGGCCATNGAAATTTCATAGCCCTGAGGCGAGCGCTCCGGCTGCTTCAACTTCGGCTTGTAGACCGCGGCGTTGCAGACAAGGGCATCCACCNCAGAAGGGAGCGCCGCGACCGCCCGTCGCACACTGTCCAGATCGCTGAGATCCATCAACACGTGCTGCAGTCGCTCCTTTGGAATGCCGAGCTCATCGGCAGCACCTGCTGCACGCTGGGGACTGCGGTTCGCGGTGATCACCGTCCAGCCGCGGGCCACCAGTGCTTTGGCGGCATTCAATCCAACACCTGAAGTGGTGCCCGTGATCAGAACGGTGCCGGGAGTCGCCATCGAGGCAGTCCTGAACAGGCGATCAGTCTGCCCGTCCACCGATCTCGATTCCGGGTCCCAGTCACGAAACGCTGTGCCCAATGGCATATCGGCGCTGCCCATGCGGCCTGAACANATAGGAGCGATCACGCCATCGAATCGGTCCTGCTCGAACACCCAAATTTGGACACGACATGGACAGCAACGGACCCACCGCCAAAAGTCCTTTGATTTGAATTGAAACGTGGTCGCATCAGACCCATCGGCAAGCGATTGAGGTCGATCCGTATCCAATCGACAGCAGAAAGGCCGTTTCCCAAGGGAAACGGCCTTTCCTGTTTCGGACCAAGGGTTGTCAGACTCTGTTGCTGAAACGCTGTTTCAGAGAGAACCCCGAAGAATCACTCGTCGGCACCCTCATCTTCGTCAGTCCCGCCCACAGGGATCAAGCGAATGGCTTTCTTGCCCAGCTTGATCTGGAATTCATCGCCTGGATTGAGCTCCAGCATTGCGGTGTAGGCCTTACCGATGAGCAGGTTGCCGTTGCCCTGCACAGTCGCCACATAGCTGAGCTTGCGTCCACCCTTGCCTAGACCGGCAGAACCACCGCCCAGATTGACGCCTTTCGCATCAAGAAGTGCCTCGTAGAAGGCAGTGAAATTAAGGCGTTCGGTGCCATCCTTCTTGGACGACACGTAGCCACAGGCCCTTACCAAATCGGATTTTGAAACGTCCCCAAGTTCCTTCACCTTGGTGAGAAGGTCTGCGCCAGTCAGCATTGGTCTGAACGAATGAATGNTTAATTCATAGCGGATTGAATGACACCATGTCAACAAGATCCGCTTGATCAAACGCACACAGCCACAGGATCACGATCGTGNTGATAAGGATCAATCCCATCTGCAAAGCGGCGCAGGGAGTACTTGATCCACTGCATTCAGGCTCCATCAACTAGGCCATACCCCTGGATGGGTGAACCGGGAGAACCTTGAACGGCGANGGCAAACATCACACATCATGGAAACCGCATGGAGGCAATGCATTGGATTGGGATTGCTNTCTCGACACCATCAGCAACCCGGCCTAAATCCGTACTCCCCTCCTCATCAACATGNGAGCGTCAATTCAACGCCAGATCACCCGCACGCGGTTGGGCGCAATCCACTGATCCTGCTCACTGATCAGCCTTTTCTCTCCCCCGACCGTGAAGAGTCTGTCGAACTTCGACTGGAGTGACTCAAGCTTTGCCGACTCCACGGACACCACCGCAGCCAGTTCACTGTGACGTTCCAGCCGTTCCTGATACGCAACGGACATTCTCGCCACACTGACGCATCCAAGGATGATCAACCCGCTCTTGGCAGCCAGAGCGATCAAGCTGCACCGCAGTTCCTGCCGGTCCAATTCTTTCTGGATCGATGCTGCCCGTGTCGCAGCATCGTTGATGACCGGTGGAGCTGGCGGACTGGAAGAGGGAATCGAAGACGCCGTCACCGCGACAGTTCAGATGTCCGCTTGTAACGCAGCCACCACCGGATGCCAAGTTCTGAATGTGATCTGAGCGAATCAGGCCTCGTAAAGGCTGATCGACAGACGCAGGGCAAGAACAGCAGCGTGGGCGGCCACCACGAGGGCGATGAAGACTTCAGCCGATGTCAGAGCGGATGCCATGGAAGACGTGTCACGAGCTGTTCCATTGTTCTCCAGCAACATGGCTGCAGGCCAACATTCGCAAAGGCCTGTCACACCGACGATGGATCAGGTTCTTATCAATGCCGACTCGATCCGGCGTCTCGACCTCTCGCCCCTACAGCCATGGGGTGAACAGTCCTTGGCGGAGCTGCTGGACAACGGTCCCGTCCTCGAGTTGAGCTTCGACTGGCCGCGGGACCCCACCGATCCCCGGGAACTGGCGGAATGTCCGGAACCACGCCTCTGGGCTCTGCGCGCCGATGCCCGCTATCCCTGGCTTCCCNTGCTGCTGGAACGGGACCGTGGCAGCCTGATCCGTCATGTGGCCATGGTGGTCCCCCACAGCTTCAATCGCAGCGAAGGGCTTCGTTTTGAGCCTCAGGCCCTTGAACTGTGGATCACCCATCGGCTGATGCACCTGGACGATCTGTGCACAGCCAACCTGGGGCGACAGCAGCGAGGCAATCTGTCGCAGATGGCCTCTGCTCTGGGCTACGAGCTCGATGCCGGTTTCTGGTCTCTGCTCGGTTNAGGGTCAGGCCAGAATCAGNTGAACAGCCCTGCGGCAGCTGTCAATCGCGAGCAGAACCGCCAATCCCCGCAGGATCCGCACCAAGACCACCGCATCGAAATGATCCAAGCGTCTGGCGGTCCACTGAGCCGCCAGCGCTGCGACACCGCCAAGGACCAGACCCATCCAGGGAATTCCGCGCCCCTCATGGAGAAACTGAAGCGAGGCGGCACTGGCTGAAAAAAACACAGCCACCGTGCTCAATCGCACGGCGCTGTGAATGGGCACCGTGAGCGGTCCGTTCATCAAAGGCACCATGACCAATCCNCCCCCGAGCCCCAGCATTCCTGCGGTCCAGCCGGCGATACAGCCCACCCCTGCCAGCAACAGCGGCTTGTCATCAGCGTCGTCATCCTGAGGCNGCTCCTCCTCAGGGCGAGCGCGCACCGTAAAAGCCAAGACCACGTAGATCAACGTTTGCATGACCAGGAGCTGCCAACCCGACACCACCCCTGCCAGGCCCCCGAACAGCAGCGCTGAGGCAAAAGCGGTCAAACCGATCGCCAGGCCTGATCTCGACGGAATCGTTCCACTGCGCAGGTGGGTCACCAGGCCGGCAAGGGCTGTGGGAACAATGGCGAAACTGCTGGTGGCCAGCGCCTGATGNGGCGGAAGATCCAGCCAAAGCAGCAGGGGCGCGAAAATCAAACCACCCCCGATGCCAAGCAACCCGGCCAGCCCGCCGGCAAACAGGCCAAGGCCGATCAGCAGGGGGATGTCCCACCAGGGCAGCACGGCATCCATCCATACATGACCTCCAGCATGCCGACTGCCGGACCGCCAGGCCGGATCATTCCCAGCCTTTGCAGCGATGGAAGAACACAGATGGGCATCGACGCTCTGCTTCTGCAAGANGCACGCNCATCACCTGTGCTGAGGTTTTACCGCTGGGATGGTGCCTGGCTGTCGCTGGGACGGAATCAGCGGCAATGGCCCCAGCACTGGAACAAGCTGCAGGCAGACGGCCTGGTCAAGCTGGTGCGCCGCCCCAGTGGTGGCCAGGCGGTGCTCCACGCCGGTGGCCTCACCTATGCCCTGATATGGCCCAATGCCCCACGCCAGCGGCGTGAGGCCTATCGGCAGGCATGTCAGTGGTTGATCAACGGCTTCGCAACACTCGGCCTGCCTCTGCACTTCGGGGATGAGGCGGCCGGCCGTGATGGTCCGAACTGCTTCGCCCGATCCACGGCAGCCGATCTCGTGGATTGTTCTGGAGTCAAGCGGATCGGCAGTGCCCAGCGCTGGCAGCGCGGCCATCTGCTGCAGCACGGTGAAATCCTGCTGGATCCACCCAGCAGTCTTTGGCGGGAGGTGTTCGGTACGGCAGCGCCCTCGGCAGCTCCTGCGACGATCCAGCGTGAGCAGCTGGAAAACCATCTGCATTCAGCAATGGCGTCGACCTGGCCTGGTGTGATCTGGGAGGAACGCCCCCTCAGCAGCGCAGAGCTTCAGCTGTTGGAGCGCTCGCCGGGGGAGTTCTCGCTTGCGGGGTTCTCCGAGGAGACCGGCATGGACGCAACGATCTGAGGAAGCATGGACAGCCCCATCGGGTATCGGTTCTGGCGGCGGGCCTCGTCCAGGATCTGAGGCGGCAGATGGACGCCAAGGCGTTTGAGCACAGCCTCTCCAAGGTCCATGCGATCAATCGTTCCACTGGGAAGCCCGGCAGGGCTGAACACCAAAAGCCGGCCTTGATCCGAGGATTCAATCGCCTTGATCGCTTGCCACAAGGGAGCCTTGGTCGCGATTGATGGCAGTGAGTCGAGGGGCTGAAGATGATCACCGACCCGTTGGCGGTCCCATTGCTGAACGGGAAGATCCCTCAGCGCCTGGTCATCCACCCAGCCAAGCCAGTGCCCTCCGCGGCAGACCAGAACCCAGTCAGCCGGGGCCTTGGCGTCGTCGTCCTGGAGGCGCAATTGACTGAGCCGTCGAAGCGGCTGATCCGATTCCAGAACGCGAAAGTGACGACCGGCGGCATCAGCAACAGTGAGATCCTCCAGGACCTTCTGGAGCACCAGCATCTGAGACTGACTGCGGTTCGCCCCGAGACCGAACCAGCCGATGAGCATCAGCAGCAGACCGTTGAATCCCCCGCCCTGGAACATCAGCACTCCCCCCAGGATGATCATCAGGGTGGCGAGAGCGCGGCCCGAAGCCGAAGCCACTTGCATGCCTCGCTGCTGACTGCCGCTGAACTTCCAGACAAGGGCCTTCAGGATCAAACCGCCATCAAGAGGAAGCCCCGGAAGCAGGTTGAACAAGCCGAGCATCAGATTGAGCAATCCAAGCTGGGTGCACAGGAGCGTTAGAAGCGGGCTGAGCGCTCCTGCAGACTCGGCCGAACCCAGCAAGGCAAGGGCCAACAGCAAACTGACCAATGGGCCGGCCGCAGCAATGCGCAAGCTGCCCATGGCCGTGCTGCATTCCTTTTCAACGCGTGCAATCCCGCCAAGATGGAACAGGGTGATGCTGAGCACCTTCACCCCCTCGCGAACGGCCATCAGTGCATGGCCAAGCTCGTGCAGCAACACCGAGAAAAACAGCAGCAAGGCCGTTGCCAGGCCGAGCGCCCAGCTGATCGAGGCGGGAACAGCCGGTGTCACCTCGGTGGCGTACCTGCCCTGAAACAGGGTGGTGAAGATGGCGAGGGCAAACAGCCAACTGGGCTGAACACGCAGCGGGACCCCTCTGACTTTCAACAGTGTCCAACCCTGCTCTCCCACCGTCACTCCCGGTTGTCGCAGCCACAAAGGCATGTGTTCAATGATCCTAGGGAGATCGAACCACCCCACATTGCGCGCGAACCGCCCTGCTCCGGCCGTGAAGATCTGCGGACTCACTGATCCAGGTCAGGCTCTAGCGATTGCGCGCATGGGGGCGGATGCCATCGGTGTGATCGGCGTCCCCGGCACACCCCGCCATGTCGACGAACATGAACGGAGAGCCCTGTTCCAGCAACTGGAGCAGGCTGCACCGGATCTTGAACGGGTCTGGGTCGTCGCAGATCTCCCCGACCATCAGCTCAGCGGAGCTCTCGAAGGCCGGGGCACCCCGACCGTGGTGCAGCTGCATGGAGAGGAATCCTCCCAGCGCTGCCAGCAGCTGAAACAACGTCATCCGCAGACAAGCTTCTGGAAAGCGATGCGTCTGCGCACCCCTGATCAGCTGCAGAGAGTTGAGGCCTACTTCGATTCTGTCGATGCCCTTCTGCTGGATGCCTGGAGCCCCGACCAGCTCGGAGGCACCGGGCACCGCCTGCCGTTGGAGTGGCTGAGTGAAGCCAAGTTTCCGATTTCGTGGTGGCTGGCAGGGGGAATCAGTGCTGAATGGATCCCAGAACTGTTGTCCCAGGTCTCTCCAAGCGGCATTGATGCCTCCAGCCGNCTGGAGGTCCGGCCGGGATGGAAGGACCTGAACAAGGTGGCAGCACTGCTGAAGGCCTTGCGGCCTGAATNATCAGGTGCTCAAAAGAGCATCTTGCTGACGAACCAACTCGAAGAATTCCTGCTTCAGGCTGGGATCGTGACGGAAATCACCNCGCACCACAGAATTCACCATGCTGGTTTGAGGCTCCTTCACACCTCGCCATTTCATGCAGTAGTGCTGGGCCTTGATGATGATTCCCAGGCCCTGGGGTTCGCAGAGTTTCTCGATTTCATCAGCGAGGATCATCACTGCTTCCTCTTGAATATGAGGACGTGAGAAGACCCANTCNGCCACGCGGGTGAATTTCGACAAGCCAATCACCCTGGAACCCGGCTTGATCCCGATCCAGCAATTGCCCATGATCGGCACCAGGTGATGGGAACAGGCGGAACGAACCGTGATCGGACCAACGGTGTAGATCTCGTCCAGCTGTTTCACATTCGGGAAGCTTGCCACCTTCGGCTGGTGGTGATATCTCCCTTTGAACACCTCATGCAGGTACATCCGAGCAACGCGCTCGGCCGTTTCATGGGTGTTGTGATCGTTNTCAATGTCGATCACCAGNGTGCGCAGCAGNTCACGCAACTTGTCTGCNACTTCGACCTCCAGCTCTCTCAGCTCACCNGGCTCGATGTAATCGGCGACGTTGTCGTTGGCCAGGAAGGAAATGCCGGACGCTTTGAGACGATTACGNATCCTGGTGGAGACNTCTTCACTCAGCCGAACCTGGCCGTTGCCGNTGGACTGTCCATGTCCATTGCTGGAACNGTTGGAGACAAAAGGAACTGTGGTGGTCATGGCAGGTCGTTCAGAAGGCGCCGGCAGCCGGCATGAGGGTTAGGTCTTCGATCACTTGGTTGGCCGGTTGTTCCGCCAGATTCACCAATGCATCCGCCGCCTGATCAATGGAGAGCATGGCATGACGATCGAAATCGCTCTGTACGGTTTCCGCATCCCAGAGGGGGGTGTTCACAGCACCGAGGGTGAGGGTGCAGGCACGGATGCNGTTGGCGCGCTCTTCCTCGGCCAGGCAACGGGTGAAACGCACCAGGGCAGCTTTGGTCACGCTGTAAGCCCCCCATTGAGGAAAAGCATTGTGGGCCGCGTGGCTGTTGACATTGATCACAAGTCCCCCGGCCACGCGCATGGGCGGAACCACTGCTGAACAAACCTGCATCACGCTGGTGAGATTCAGCTGGAGCAACCATTGCCATTGCTCGAGAGGCATGGCGAGCAGATCACCGGTGTAAGCAGCGCCAGCATTGTTGATCAACACTGAAGGGGCCTCATCCTGCTCGAGCAGGGCAGCCATCCCAGTCGGGATGGCTGCCGGATCAGTCAGATCAAGAGCCCGAACGTGCACCTTGNTGCCGTGGATCGACAACGATTGGCTCAACTGCTCGAGCTGCTCACCGCTTCGGGCCACCAGCATCAAATCCCATCCCCTGAGGGCGAGAATTTCAGCAGTTCTGCGTCCGATGCCGCGGCTGGCACCTGTNATCAGAGCCGTGGGCAAACGCCGTTAGCGAACGCTGACAGCTTAAGCGGGTGCTGGTGAGTTCTGTGACTTTCTCTCAAGAAATTGCCCCATTGCGCGGAATTTTCGGTAACGCGCCTCTTTGAGGTCGGNTTCCGAAAGGGTGAGCAATTCCGTCAGATGACGGTCCAGGGCGGCCCTGAGGGTCTGACCAGCTTCCAGTGGAGCCCAGTTGTTGCCTCCAGCGGGNTCTTCAAGAACCTCATCAACAACACCGAGGCTCAANAGATCGGGGNCTGTGATCCGAAGCGCTGCTGCGGCATCCGGTGCCTTGGNGGCATCCCGCCAGAGGATCGAGGCGCAGGCTTCCGGACTGGCGACGGTGTAAACGCTGTGCTCAAACATCAACAGCCTGTCCGCCACACCGATACCGAGAGCACCACCGGACCCTCCCTCTCCGATCACCGTGGCGATCACAGGCACACGCAATCGGAACATCTCCCGAAGATTCACGGCAATGGCCTCCCCCTGGCCCTGCTCCTCGGCCTGCAGACCCGCATAGGCCCCTGGCGTGTCAATGAAACTGATGATCGGCAAACGGAACCGATCGGCATGGTCCATGAGACGCATGGCCTTGCGGTATCCACCTGGAGTGGCCATGCCGAAGTTACGGGCCACGTTCTCCTTCGTATCGCGCCCCTTCTGGTGGCCGATGAGCAACACAGGGCGCTCACCGAGACGGCCGACACCGCCGACCAGGGCCTGATCATCATTTCCTCTGCGGTCGCCATGGAGCTCGACCCAGTCGTCGCAGAACATCTGAATGAAGTCCAGGGTGCTGGGGCGATGGGGATGGCGCGCAACCTGGATCTTCTGGGCCGGCGTGAGGCTCTGAAAGATTTCCTGACGGCGACGAGCAGCAAGGGACTCCAACTGATGGAGCTGCTGACTCACATCCACTTCGGAATCTCTGGCCAGCTGACGGATCTGCTCGATCTGCTGCTCCAGCTCCACCAGGGGCTTCTCGAACTCGAGCAGGGGACGACGGGGCATGGGGATGATCTCAGGCGGCGGCGACCTGAAGCGAAGGGTTGAGGTTCAGCGTCGAGAAGCCGTGGCGGACGGAGGCCTGGCCAATGAAATCCATCTTCTCAAGGGTGATGTTGTTCCGGCCCCAGCTGAAGTTGGTGTGACAACGCTCGAACTCCAGCAACATCGCCTCGGCAAAGCAGGCAAACATCTGCCGCTGAGGCTTTTCCATCTCAGCGATCTGCATCATCGTCCATCCGATGTCCTTGCAGAACTCGACGATGCCGCCCTTGAGAACATGGATGCCACCTCCCGCAACCTTGGCATCCAGGTTCTTGGGGTACCCACCATCGATCATCAAGCAGGGATTGCGCAGGCTGTCCTGATCGATCTGCAGGGTCCTCGGCATGCTGGCGACCCACACCACCACATCAGCTTCCGGCAACGCTTCATCGAGCGAAAGGATGCGGCCGCCGCCCAGTTCGGCCTGGAGATCGAGCAGCGGTTGCTGTTGACGTGCCACCAGAAGCAGCTCGCCCACACCAGTGCGGGCGGTGAGCCAGCGACAGACCGCACTGCCGATATCCCCGGTGGCTCCGACCACAGCGACCTTCGCTGTCTTGAGATCGATCCCCAGAGCCGGGGCGTTGTTCTCAACCTGGCGGCAGATCACCCACGCGGTGTGGGTGTTGCCCGTGGTGAACCGTTGCCACTCAAGCGTTGTGCTGCGAATGGTCTGGTGCTGAAGCAGGTTGAAATTCTCGAAAATGATTGAGGTGAAGCCGCCGAGAGCGGTGATGTTGATTCCTTTCTTTTGCGCCAGCTCCATCGCGTTCAGCACCTTGCGACGCGCCGTCTTGAAACGGCTGAGCATCTCTGGCACGAAACAGGAATCGATGTAGGCCCCTTTGATGGTCGTACCGACGGGGCTTGTGATCTCTACATGCTCCACCAATTGGGGTGGGGCACTGCACCACACATCCAGATCGCCATCGGCAATGTGGTCGAAACCAAGTTCCATGGCCTTGCTACGGGCTGCGTTGAAACTCGTGGAATGCCCGATCAGACCAAACATGTACCCGCTCTAAACACGCCGTTTTGACGACCCGATCCCCAATGCTCCCACGGCGGAGTCATCGAAGATCAGGTGACTGTGAACAAACCGGCTCGAAAGCCGTTCAGAGAATCAAACCGCCAGAGCAGCCGCGGCCATCCGAGCGATGTCCCTCGAGGTGAATCCGATCTCGCCGAGAGCCTCCTGATAAGCGATGAGGAAATCCTCAATCAGGTCTTCCTTTTCCATGTGAAGCACAGCGGCATCTTCAGCCACGTCCTCCAGCATTGAGCGAATCAACGGCAGATTGGCTTTGTTCGCCTCGAACAACTCATCCCTGCTGGCCTCGAAGTTGGCTTTGAGCCACTCCTGGCCGTAGTTCAGGTGGGTGTATTCGTCCTTGACCACACCCTCTGTGATCTTGCGGGCAAACGGATCTGCCACAGGGATATAGATGTGATAAGCCGAGATGGCAAAGGCTTCAATCAACAGGGCCTGGATCAACAGGCAGGTCACCACCTTGCCCTCCTGAAGAGCGCTCTGGAAATTGCGATGAAGGGGCTCGAAGAAGTTTTTGGCGAAAGCCATGTCGGCCTCAACCCCCAGGTTGCGTCCGCATGAGGTGAAACCCTTCATGTGTTTCATCTCCATCCGCGCCAAACGAGCCAGCTCATCCTTCTGCTCAGGAATGAGAGTGCCGAGGGCGATGTAGTTGTCGTGAGCTTCCTGCTCGCCCTCAATCACGATGGCGTTGATGCGGCTGTAGGCATCCTTGTAAGCCTCGGTGGTGAAATCAGGCAGCGCGTCNAGGCCCTCCACCACAGCTGCCTCGGGTGCGTTGAGGGTCGTCATAGGACGTGGTCCACCACTTTCAGTGNGACNGAGAATAACCAGNNCCCNTNNTCTTGGTGAATAGGGCGTTCTCAGTTCAGGACGCGGACGTCCCGTCGGCCTGCTGCGAACTGGGGGGCCAGCTGCTGCGAAGCAGCACATCAAACAGGCTGGACCAATGCTGTACCAAGCGTTTCTCTAGTGCCGAACCCAGCGACACTGATGCGTCCCGACTATCTCCGATCACACCGCTGGGGCTCAGATCATCCGTGAGCCAGGCGCAGGGAGCTGCCCCCTCCAGACTCCACCCTGGAGGGGGCAGCTGATGGACATCCGCTGACGCAAGACCGTCCACAGGACGGCTCGTCCCGACCAGATCGGGTGCCAGTTGAAGCATCAGGGATGTTTCTCCCAGGCCGGCATGCAGTCCATGCATGAGCTCACCCGCTGGAATCAGCGTGTCGAGCCCCGCAACTCCACTCCACAGAAAACAGGGCAGAACAGCCATGTGGGGACATCGCTGCCGCAACTCTCTGGCGGCCACCTGAAGCAACCCGATCTGACCGCCATGGGCGTTGAACAACACCAAACGTTGCCAGCCCATGCCGGCCAGCTGCGCTCCAAGCTGCGCCACGATGCCAATCAGCAGCTCTGATGAAAGGCTGAGGGTTCCAGGGAATGACTGGTGTTCCGGAGAAAAGCCGATCGCCTGGCCCGGGAGTCTCCA
>NHIA01000008.1 GCA_002170825.1 Cyanobacteria bacterium TMED177 | reverse complement strand
CCGAGATCAGGAAAAACCTGAGGCTCAGCCACCTCCATCGCAGGGCGATCTTCACCGGCGGCTGCCGGGAACACATATTTGTCCGCCAGCATCAAAAGGAAGTTGCGCAAATTGTCCGGAGTGCCACCCAGCCAGTACTGGAAGCTGAGCATGAAACTGCGCGCATCCTGCGCCTTCTCAACGGGCAGGTACTTGAGAACTGTCGGCAGCGTGTTCAGCAACTTGAGCATCGCGTCCTGGAAACCAGCCCCGCCAGCCT
Organism: Cyanobacteria bacterium TMED177; assembly: GCA_002170825.1. Taxonomy (GTDB): domain Bacteria; phylum Cyanobacteriota; class Cyanobacteriia; order PCC-6307; family Cyanobiaceae; genus Parasynechococcus. The sequence continues at coordinate 47,217 of NHIA01000008.1, read as the reverse complement.
CCTTCCGCTTCTTCATGAACCCGGCAATGGCGCTCTTGCTCTGCCCGAGCTGAGCCATCGAGAAGCTGCCCAGCTTGTTCAAACGCATCACCTCCGGCATGGAGGGGAAGATGACCGCTGCCTTGAGCCTGTCCCGGTGGGGGGCCACCGCCTCAACAACCTTCTGGGCAAGGTCCTCGATGAAGATCAGTGAGGCGATGAAAACGTCGGCTTCAGCCACGTCGGCACAGAAACCGGCGTAGTTGTCGTCGTCCCTCAGTTCTTCGATCAGATAACCGCTCAGTTCAATCCCGAGATCACCGCCGGACGCATTGAGGGCCGTTGCAGCCTGGGTGAGAGCGTTCTGATACTGGGGCTCCAACACCACATACACCGCCTTCATCACGGACTTGTGGTTCTGACCCTCCACAGGAGCAACGCGTCGATCGGCGGAGCGGACCTGCGTGAACATCAGCGCGTTTTGAGCAATGTGAAGAACCTTACGGCGACCCCCAGCACGGGCGCGAGGATTTGGGATCGGTAGTTACAAGTGTGGCCCCATAGGCTTTGTGGGGTCTGCACAGCTTTGATGAGCGCTCCGATTCCCGTTGTCGTGGCGGGTGCCCTGGGTCGCATGGGCGCCGAGGTGATCAAGACCGTTGTTGGCGCCGATGACTGCACCCTTGCCGGAGCCATCGACAACACTCCCGGCAAAGAGGGGGCTGATGTTGGCCTGGAGCTGGGGCTCGGGGAACTGGAGGTTGCCGTCACGGCCGACTTCGAAGGCTGTCTCTGCGCCGTGAGTCAGTCGGTTCGGGATTCCGGAGCCGGAGCAGTGCTGGTGGATTTCACCCATCCATCGGTGGTCTACGAATACACGAGGGCAGCCATTGCTTACGGGGTTCACCCGGTAATCGGCACCACTGGCCTCTCCCCGGAGCAGCTCGATGACCTAACGGTGTTTTCCGCCAAGGCCTCGATCGGCGGTGCCGTGATCCCCAATTTCTCTGTGGGAATGGTGCTGCTGCAACAGGCTGCTGCGGCAGCAGCCCGGTTCTACGACCATGCCGAGCTCACCGAACTGCACCACAACCGCAAAGCGGATGCGCCCAGTGGAACCTGCATCAAAACTGCAGAGCTGATGGAGGAGCTGGGCAAAAGCTTCAATCCAGCCGAGGTGGATGAACACGAATCTCTGGAGGGATCCCGGGGCGGCAGGCGGAACAGCGGCCTGCGACTGCATTCGCTGCGCCTGCCCGGACTGGTGGCCCATCAGGAAGTGATGTTCGGTGCACCGGGCGAGACCTACACCCTGCGTCACGACACGATTGACCGTTCCGCCTACATGCCGGGCGTTCTGCTCACCGTGCGCAAGGTGCGTTCGCTCGAGACTTTGGTCTATGGCCTTGAACGGCTGATCTGAACGCACCGATCCATGCTGATCCCTCTCAAACCCGGTGAACTGCAGCGCCTGATTCCAGCTGTGGCCACTGGCAATCAGTTCCGAGCATCCCTCGGCTCACCTCAGCAGGTGCTGCAGCGATTGATGATCGCGGCCATCGGGGGTGTGATCACCTTCCTGATCTACAACCAGGCTCAGCTCGGCAGCCGCTGGGGGCCTGTCTGGCTCGTGATCAGTGTTGCTTTCTTTCTCTATGTGCTCTGGGGCCCCATCGTTGAGGCTGGCCAGCGCAACGCCACCCTGCGCCGCTACCCGGCGGCGGCTCTGTTCGAGGGAGAAGTGGCAGATCTGAGCACCCGTGAACGTGTTGAAGGTCGCCACGAACAGGCNGACAGTCGNGGGCAACTGGAACTGGTGGAGAACAGGCGTACTTGGGTGCTGCTGGAGCTCGAGGATGAGGACGGCTACCTGGGTCGACTGGCGTTTCCCATGGAGAAGCGGCATCAGTCGATTCGACGGGGAACGGTGATTCGTTGNCTNGTGCTNAGTGACCGAAAGGACTTTTCCCGCATCGGCACCTTCAGCGATGCATGGCTGCCTGGCCTGCGGATGTGGGTCGGCGAGTACCCCTTTTTGCTGAGGCCCGCTTTCGAAGAGCTCTGCCAATTGCGCCTTCGGAGCCGACGAGGCAGCTGAGTCTCCGAACAATTCTTAAACCTGGTTTACAATTCTTGACAGTTGAACCAGGTTCATGGCCCAGACCCCTTCCTCCACAGCCCCTGTCATCCGCGGAGCCACGGTGACGACCGAGGACGGTGGCCGCCTCAACGCCTTCGCCTCCGANCCACGCATGGAAGTGGTGGAAGCCGAGCGTGGTTGGGGCTTCCATGAGCGCGCCGAAAAGCTCAATGGCCGNATGGCCATGCTGGGCTTCATCGCACTCCTGGCCACCGAAATNGCCCTCGGTGGTGAAGCCTTCACCCATGGCCTTCTGGGTCTGGGCTGAACTCGCAGCGTGATGTGATCACTGGCCACACTCAGTGCATGGCCACGTTCACGTACTCCGCCCACATCCTCGGAGCCGGTCCNACCGGCTCCCTCGCCGCTCTCGCCCTTGCCTCCACAGGCTGCAGAGTGACGATTCACGACCCGCAGACGGCAACAGACCTCAGCAGCCGGAGCCGCGCCTATGCGATCACGCACTCTTCCCGGAGGCTGCTCGAGAGATTGGAACTCTGGTCATCCCTTGAATCCGACCTGATTCCCTTCCAGTCCCTCGATCTTCGAGACTCCGACAGTGGAGGACGGGTTCTGTTCTCCAGCCAAGATCTGAGTCCTTCCAATGCAGGCCATGGCGCCATCGGCTGGATCCTGGATCACAGACCCTTGATGGAACTGTTGCTGGAGCGGTTGAAATCGTCCGACACAGTTCGTACTTTCTTTGGAACCCCGCCGCCAACGCCTGCTCGAGACGATCTGATCGTTGCGGCCGACGGACCTGGCTCACCAACCCGCACCAGCTGGGGAATTCGGACCTGGCGGGTTGCCTACCGGCAGGGATGCCTTACATCCAAGGTGGTGCTGCGGGGTGCTCCACCGGATTTGGCTTTTGAGCTGTTCCGCCCTGAAGGCCCCTTGGCGATTCTCCCCCTGGGAGGTGACGCCTACCAGGTGGTTTGGAGTGCGCCGATGAAGCAGTGCGAGCAGAGAGCCAAGCTCTCGACGGCTGGCTATCTCGATGCGCTGGCGACGATATTGCCGCAAGGCATCGAACCGGACCTGCTCCTGGATTCCCCCCGAGCTTTCCCTCAGCAATGGATGCTGGCCCGATCACTGAGCCGGGGGCGTGGTGTTCTGATCGGTGAAGCCGCCCATCGATGCCACCCCGTTGGCGGACAGGGGTTGAACCTCTGCTGGCGCGACGTTGAAACCTTGTTGGACCTCGCCAGGCGTGACTTGTCGAGCCGAAAGCTCGCCAGGCTGTACGGCCGCAAGAGACCCATCGATCTCTTGGCTGTTGGGTTAGCCACCGATCTGCTTGTGCGGCTGTTCTCCACACAGCAGCCCTGGCTGCGCCCCATCCGCCGCATTGCCCTCGATGCNATGGCGCGCATCAGCNTNTTGAGAAGGATCAGCCTCAAAGCNATGACCGATGGCCCCGTACAACTGCTGAAGCCGTTGCCAGAGTGAGGGCAACANCCTGTCAGCCATGGTGGTCTGCAGCCATCCCCAGCCCGCGGCCTCCGAAGCCCTTCAGGATTTCCTGCGCCGACGCCTGGGCCTCAGCAGCAATGCCCTGAACCTGGGACTGAAGCAGGCCGAACTCGAGCAGGCACCACTGCCGATTGTGCTCTGGAGCTTTGGCCTGCTGAACCTGGATCAGCTCCAGCTGGTGCTCGACTGGGAGGACAGTCAGGAGTACTGAATCAGTGCTTCAGCTGGAACGTCTTCTGGCAAAGCACGGCGTCCGCCCAAGCCCTCAAGCTCAATCACGAACGCAAAACCCACAAGCTCACCACCAGCTTGTTGAACCAGCTTGCCCGTGGCCGATGCGGTGCCACCAGTTGCCAACAGATCATCAACCACCAGCACGCGGGGATGGCCCTGCAACGCATCGCTTTGAATTTCCAACCGATCCGTGCCGTACTCGAGGGCGTAGTCGACGCCGATCACGGCACCCGGCAGTTTCCCGGGTTTCCGAACCGGAACAAAACCCAGGGAGCGCTCCAGNGCCAGCGGNGTTCCCACGATGAATCCACGTGATTCGATCCCCACAATCAGATCTGGCTTCACCGCATCACAGATCGTTCCCAGACGGCGCATGACCTCATGCATCGCTGCAGGATCACGGAGCATGGGATTGATGTCCCGGAAAAGAATTCCCGGCTTTGGGAAGTCCGGAATGGACCGGATGCAGGTCTGTAGATCCAACGACTGGTGACGCGAGGGCATAACCCCTGGCATCATCGCAGCCATGACCGACGCTCCAACGCAGAGTGGTGCACGCCTCAGCCGACGGGGTGTTGAACGACTCGATCTGCTGCTGCTCACCGTGGAAGCCCTCGATCTCAACGGAGGCGAGGCCATGTTGTGGACCACCCACCAGATGGGGCTGCAGAAGCAGTTTCCCAATCGAGTTGAGTTGTGGAAACGTCGCTGCCACAACCCACTGCGTCGCATCACCCGTCGCGATCAGCTCGATCCGGTNGACGCCGAATCCCTGATCTGTGTGGTGTGCGCCATGGCAGANCGGCTCTACCCGATGCTCCATCAATTGCTGTCNTCCCGCGAACCGGAACAACTCACNCAGCAGCGATGGGAGCTGCTGCGTGAGCGGCTGGGCGATCTAATTGAGGAGCGCATGAATTTGCGCCGCGCTGCCGTGCTCCGGTTGCTGGATCCCGCCAGCAATACGGCCACCCACCATCANCTGGTCAACACCCTGGCCCTGGTTGCTGGTCCGGGCGGCATCGACAGGCTGCGGGCCTGTCTTTTGGATCCCACACCCTGAGACGCGATGCAGAAAATTGTTCACCGCTACGAACAGACCGCAGCCCGNCTCGTGGTCGAGGGATATCCGGATCTGTCCTCCGGTCAGGAAGGCGACACCATCGGGATCCTGTCCGGNTGGCGACTTCAACTGGTGGGTGCGCCTGAACTGGAGGGAACCCGCGAGCATCTCGAAGCGATGATGTCTGTCGTGATGCCCTACGCCCGCCATCGGTTGTCTGGTGTTGCCAACAGCTTCGGAACCCCGGACAGCTTTGTTGGAATTGCCCCCACGGGGAGGTGGCATCAACTGCAACTGCGAAGCAGCCGCGAAGGGGTCAAGCCACTCGAACTGCAGCTGGACGATGCTGACCTAGCCGATTTGGTGCGCTGCCTCGACAGACTCCGATTGGATCAGCGCGTCCAACTCAACTGGACTGTGCCGGAGGATCGCCCCCTGGCTCGTAGGGACCTGGCCGAGAGGATCCCGATTCAGCACCGCCTTGGACCAGCCCTGCTCGGAAGCACACTCCTCGCCGTAACGGCTGGATTGTCTCTGCTGCTTCCGCTGCCCCCGCTGCAGGAAGCCACCACCACCCCCGTTGACGTGACTGAACCAGGGTCCAGAATCGAGCAGGACAAGCCGTGATCGGTATCAAGAGATGGGGGTCAGCTGGTCCGATCTGAGGCGACGCGTCGCTCGCATTGGAGCTTCTTTGGACGTGGTGGTCCGCAGTGACCCGGAAGTCTGTGGCCTCAGCGGAACCGATTACCACTTAACCCTTCACCACAGCGGCTACGGCGATTGCACAGTGGGGCATCTCACCCTGATCGACTGTCCGAACGAACTGGTGCTGATCGAATTTGAGCGCTGGATGCGTGGAGCAGGTCACGCCCTGGTGCCATGAGCAAATCTGTTCGTTCTTCTCGGCGTGCCCAGCGGCCCGTCTTCCGAAGCAAACGCAGGATTCCCATTGGCCTGATGTGGCGTCAGATGCTGGAAATCCTGCTGCTGCTGTCTGGTGGCATTGGAATTGTCGTTCTGCTTCAGCGACTGCCGGATCAGGTGGATTTGATGCTGCTGGTCAGCAAGGCGATCTCCGATCTGATCAGCAGCATTCAGCTGCTGCTTGAGGCTGCAGTCGGTCTTGGAGGCGTGGTGTTGGTCGCAGCTCTTGTGGTGCTGGCAGGAGTTCTGATCTTGGGTGGTCTCTGGCGTCTNTTCCGATTGNTGCGCGTGCTCTTTGGCCCCTCCAAACNTCAGGGGCGACGCTGACGTGGTGCCAGTGATCGCTGAAGGTCCCACAGCTCATTCAGGGTCACACTGCCNTCACCGTTGCGATCGAGACCATCGAAATGGCGAGAGATCCAGGGGATNGTCTTCGCTTCAGCGCGACTGAGCCGCTGGTCTGAATTGTGATCTGCACGGTGAAAGCGTCGGGTCAGTCGATCTCCACGCAGTCCGCGCACATCTTCGAGCCGTAGGAAATCACGGTTTTTTTCGCGCTTCAGGCGGCGTTCCAGGGCACGGCGNCCTTTGAGTTCATCGGCCTCCAACCGACCATTCCGATCAGCATCAAGACGGATGAACAACGCCTCNATGCGCTGGTTGTACTTCTGAGTCGGCCCCATCTCTGGCGCTGCCAACACAGCGTGCATCGGCAGCACCAAAGCCGACGCGGCAACACCAATCAGAACTGGAACGCGCATGCCCTCAGCGTATGGAGGGTGGAGACGTTCTGAGATGACCCAGGCATGACCTGAGCCGTCCAAGCTGTGACAGGGTGCTCATCGGAAGAGACGATCAACAAGCCAGTCCATACGATCCAGGCAGGCGCTTGATCCCATGTCGAAAGCCTCAATGATCTGGGTGNTCGATGACGACCCCGAACTGCGCAAGATGGTGGGCACNTACCTGATGGATCAGGGATACGAGGTGCGCTGCCTCTGTGATGTGAAACAGATGGAGGCTCGGCTGGAGTTTCAGCGCCCGGACCTCCTGGTTCTCGATCTCATGATGCCTGGCGATGATGGACTCACCGCGTTGAGAAGGCTGCGCGACGCCNGTGATGACCTGCCNGTGGTGATGCTCACAGCCCGGGGGGATGCCGTGGATCGCATCATCGGNCTGGAACAAGGTGCCGATGACTANCTCGGCAAACCGTTCCTNCCAAGGGAACTTTCTGCACGCATCGAAGCCGTTCTGCGCCGCCGCAGCGCAACTCCGGCGGGGACGCCGCTTGCAGACGGTGGGGAGGTGAAGTTCGGGGAGAACGTGCTTGATCTCTCCGCCAGAACCCTNGTGAAAAATGGCAACCCNCTGGTGATCACCAGCGGGGAATTCAGCCTTTTGGCNGCTTTTGTACAGCACCCCCATCGCCCCCTCTCGCGGGAACGCCTGATCGAACTTGCGCGCGGCCCCGGCTGTGAGACGGATAGCCGCAGCATGGATGTTCAGGTCTCGAGGGTGCGAAAACTGGTCGAACCCGACCCGACCCGACCGCGCTACGTGCAAACGGTCTGGGGATACGGGTACGTGTTTGTTCCCGACGGAACTCCACGCACGCGCTGATATGCGCCGTGGCGTCGCCTGGCAGCCGCTGATGGGGCAGATCGCCGGATGGAGCGGAGTGATGCTCGGCGCCTGGTTGCTCAGTCTGCTGTTGATGCAGGCGTTGTTCGGACGTGCCCTCAATCGGTTGCAGATCCTGCAACTGGGGCGAGAACTTGCCCTGATTGTTCGCCTAACGGANCTGACCCTCGAGCGCTACCCCCCAGCCCTGATTCGCGAACTAACCGGCCTGGACCTGACTGTGGCATTGAAGCCGGGAGGGANTGACACCATCGGCTCCCGCGAGAACCAGCGCCGACAAGACCTTCAACGGGAACTCTGCGCAAGGCTCTCTCACTGTCCGATCCTGCTGCCTGCCACAGCACCGGNTAGCGACGACGTGAACGCGGTGACGTCGCAGCACATTTGGATCGAACTGATCTCCCCGCTGGAACCCGTTTGGCTGCGCACCGAACTGCCCGTGACGCGCCTCTGGCCNCCAGAGCCAATGCTGTTGCTGGTGGCACTGGTTGGTGCCGTCATCATCACCGGAGTTCTCTACCTGCTGACTGAGGTGGAGCGACCACTGAGGGGGTTGGAACGGGCACTATCAAGCGTGGGCGATGGCAACGACCCACAGGCTCTCCCCGCCCATGGAGCCCCCGAAGTTCGACGCATCACCCATCGCTTCAATGCGATGGTGCAGCGACTTGCCGCCAACCGTCAGGAACGGGCCACCATGCTCGCCGGCATCGCCCATGANCTTCGGGCGCCGATCACCCGTCTGCAATTCCGCCTGTCCCTGCCNAGCTTGAACAGCACGGAGCGAGCTCGTTGCAACACCGATCTGGAGGCNCTTGAACGGATCACCGGGCAATTTCTGCTCTATGCAGGAGGCGGGGAGCAGGAGGAACCGGTGCACTGTCCACTGGACCAATGGCTGTCTGAGGTGGTGGCCGGACATCCCCAGGAACAGCTGATCCTGGACCTCAACCCGATCGAGGCATGGGTGCGGCCGGTCGCGCTGGGTCGCGCCGTCAGCAACCTGATCGACAACGCCCTGACCTACGGGCAATCACCGATTGTTGTGCGCCTGCTCGACACGGTGGGCGGGATCGCCATTGAGGTGTGGGATCAAGGGGCGGGAATGCCGGAACAGCAATGGCAACGAGCGTTGCAACCGTTCCAGCGCCTGGATGAGGCCCGTGGCGAACAAGGCCATTGCGGGCTGGGGCTGGCCATCGTCTCCCATGTGATGCAACGCCACAGCGGGGCTGTGGCATTTCGCAGTGGAGAGGGAACCCCCGGCCGATTCGCCGTGATCCTGAAGCTGACCAGAGATGGTGCCCTGGAGACATCGAATATGCAGAAATCTTGATCAGCCCATGAATCCTTAACGGATCCCTGGCAGAACGGGACTGCGGCACCAAGAGGCACGATGAGCAAGCACAACAAGCACGACATGGAGTCCGTGCTCGACGCTCTCGACAACAGTGATGGTGATGTGGATCACCCCCAGGAAATTCTGGTGGAACTCCAGGAGGGGTTCTCCAACGACCACAAACGCTTGGAAAAGAAGGTCTATGAGAAGGAGCTGGCCAGGCTCCAGTCTGAGTTGGTCAAGATGCAGTACTGGATCAAGGCCACAGGCTTCCGAATGATCATCCTTTTCGAAGGACGGGATGCCGCAGGAAAGGGTGGTTCGATCAAACGCTTGACCGAACCCATGAACCCTCGCGGCTGCAGGGTGGTCGCGCTGGGGACACCTTCAGACCAACAGAAGACGCAGTGGTACTTCCAGCGCTATGTGGAGCACTTCCCCAGTGCCGGAGAAATCGTTGTGTTCGATCGCAGCTGGTACAACCGCGCCGGCGTCGAAAAGGTGATGGGTTTCGCCACTGAAGAACAGGTTCAGCAGTTCTATGTGGCCTGTCCCCAGTTCGAGAAGATGCTTGTTCAGGATGGAATCCTGCTGCTGAAATACTGGTTCTCGATCAACGATGAGGAACAGGAAAAGCGCTTCCAGTCTCGGATCGATTGTGAGGAGCGGCGCTGGAAGCTCAGTCCGATGGATATTGAGTCCCGCAACCGCTGGGTGGAATACTCCAAAGCGAAGGACATGATGTTTTCCAAAACGCAGATTCCAGAAGCACCCTGGTTCACTGTTGAGGCCAATGACAAGCGACGTGCACGCCTGAATTGCCTGCGACATGTGCTGAGCAAGGTGCCTTACGAAGACATGACCCCTGCACCGATCGAGATGCCCGATCGCCCAAAGCAAGGCGATTACAAACGCCCCCCCTTCAACGAACAGTTCTTCGTNCCCAACAACTACCCTTACAANGANTGAAGGTCGCNAANANAAGGCAGCNATTGATCAAAANNAAGCNGNAATAGACGCATCAGTTCACTCTCAGNCAAAGGGTCGTATAGTNAGCCTCCAAGGCANTGACTCGCGACCCTNTTNATTTTGTCTGAGATTGCAANCACCACTTTCGATCCAACGACTGGGCATCTCTCCTTCATCGACGGGACTGCAGTGATCCCCGAAGCACAATTCGAGAAAAATACAGACATCCGCAGCATCAGTTTTCCAGACACTCTTGAGAGCATCAACGAACTTGCCTTTTCCTACAATTCTAACCTTGAAAGGGTTGACTTTGGCAACTCACTCAAACTGATTGGCAAAGAATCCTTTTTCGCTCCATTTAGTCTCAAAGCCCTTAATATTCCCGATTCCGTGACAACGATTGGCGACTACGCCTTTCAATANNCGAGAGCCTTGGAAACCATCACCATCGGCGACTCTGTCATCTCAATTGGTAAAAGAACCTTTTCAAATGCACGCATCCTAAACCAACTCGACCTCGGCATATCGGTNCAAGTCATTGGGGAAAGAGCCTTTTATTCCTGCCCTGAGCTGAAATCCTTGGATTTTCCAGAATCTGTTTCCTCCATTGGAGCCCATGCTTTTGGACAGTGCTTGATGCTTGAATCGATCACGATTCCAGACTCCACTGTCTCAATNGGCGAAGGNGCATTTTCCGGGACTGCCATCAAGACTGTCGAGCTTCCCGCCCACTTCGAGAGCAACCCACCGATCAATNNTTTTGATGCAGGTGTTGTCTTCACCTACAGCCAAGCGCAAAGTCATCCACAAGGTGAACTGACTGCGNACGGCTGGAGTTCAGAATGGGGAACAGGAAGCTGGAGCAAATTAGCCGACGAACTGAAGCAACCAGATCAAGAGAACGCGAGCTCATTCGTGCTCAAACAAGGCAGTGTTGTAAAAACGCAAGCTGGCGACGACGCCTTGCTGATCAGAAACAAGATCGATACAGCTCTGTCCATCATGGGCGTGTTGAAAATGAACGGAGGNAAAGATCTGATCGAAGTGGAAAGTGATGCAGCTGTCATTGCACTCAACAATGATGGTGACATTCTGCTTGGGAAAGGGAAAGACCAAATCCGCGTCACTGGCGGACGACTTGGCGGATCAGGCATGATCAAATTCGGCAAGGGGCGCGACGAACTGATTGGTTTCGGCAATCAGAATCTTGTCAATGGAGGCAAAGGCCAGGACATTCTGAGACTTGAACCGGGCACCTATTTGCTGGAACGCACAGGAGAGCGTTATCAGCTTTCAGNTGATGAAGCATCCATGACGGTCAAGGGCTTTGAACGACTTGGNGCCCTCGGATCAGATACCAGTGAGATGCTTGCGTTCAATGACCAACAAGATGTGGTGACGATTCTGGTGACGTCAACAGATCTNACTNTTCAGTAATCCAAACGTTCAATCAAGCGTCTTCCCACTTGACCTTGCCGTCCAGCAGATCCATCAGTTCCTGCAGTTTCGCATTGGTGACCCGCACATCGGCGGGATCTGGCATGGTGCTTTCTTCGGCCACCACCGCGTAGTGATCACGGCACATGTTGCGCAGTTCCTGGAGGCGCTTCTTGACGATGTCCTTCTTTTCAGCAGCAGTTGCCACAGGGCTCAACGGAAAACACCCTCCTATTTTGCGTCATTGCGCCCGATCAGAAAAATTGCCAAGGTCCTGACTCATCAAGGCCATCCGGTGGGGCGTTCAGATCGGCAGGCTCATGGGTCGTGACACGCCAGGCCGGCACGCGGGCATCGCGATAGCCAGGGTGCTGAATCAGCACCCCACGCTCAGCATCGGTGGTGGCCTGAAATCCACCGACCCAGCGGCTGGACTCCTTCAGGCCACCACGAAACCAAACCCAGCAACGTTCCCGACGCATCGCATCATTCTGCTGTGTGACCTTGCTGAAAGCCCCACCAATCGAACGCTCCCATCACCCAGCAGCAAGCCGGGGGCATCGCGATTCCAGTCCATGACCCTGGCGACCAAGGGTCTCGATCCAATCCAGATGAGCTGCATGGAGAACGCCTGGGACGGACGGCAGTCGGCATCCCAGATTGACTGTGCCAGAGTCGATGAGCCGCCCCAGGCGCAGGGCTGAGGCGACTTCGGCGCGACTGAAATTGTCCTGATGGACAGCGACCCAATCCATCTCATCTTGGGTGATCACACCACTGGTGAGGGACGTCAACAGAACTTCGCCGAGGGTCATGGCTAGAGAGGGGGCTGATGTAACAAAGCTGTTACATCTTGGCGGAATTGCCGGTTGAGCTGCGAAGCCAACGCGCTTAAGGTGCTGTGCATTTGGCTCAGATCACAGAGTTTGCTCGGGAACTGGCAGGTTTTAATGCGCTGCGTGGCCAGTGGGCTCTTCCTTCTGGCCCACGGCCTGCTCGTGCTCGAACATATCGCCATCGGAACAGCCCTTCACGGCATAGCTGAGTTGTTCCTGGCTCCCTGGGCGCTGCGGCACCGAGCCTGGGACATCATCGTGATCGGATTGATCTTCTGTGTGTTTGATCTTTGGGGCACCCTGAGGCTGACGGGCATGGCCTGATCAACCGTGCAGCTGCTGCATCCAGAAACCAGCAAGCTGCCAGGATGACCAAATGAACATGGCGAGAAACAGCCAGTTCAACCAGCCAGGACGTCGGTCGTTTTCGAACACCAGGATGACGAGCGGAAGGAGACGCCGGCACCGCCGGCACGCTTCAGATCATGCATTCCCTCGAGCTGGTTGTACACCGCCAGCAATTGCTGGCGGATGTGATCGGTGTGGGGAAGATCAGAAAGGGTCTTGAGGACATCCTCAAGAGAGCGTTTGGCGTCAATCAGCAGACGGCAATCGGTGCTTCCAGGTTCAACGGTCATCGGCATGGCTAGGTCCTTCTTCCATTCAGCTCGAAGTGCATCCCAGTTGGTGTGTGCATCGCCACCATTCCCAGGCCACCGACTCAGGATTCAGGGCTCACCGTCATCGATGGATTCCATCACATCCCAGGGACGGGGCAGTCCACCGGCAACGGACCACAGTCCGCGCTGTTTGGATCGGGCCTGAGCTTCGATCGCTGAATAGTTGAGGTCATCGCAACGGCCAAGAAAACCGTCCCAAGCGAACACCGCACCCTGGCGGACGAGATCAGCACCGATGTCCTGACCGTTCACCAGCAATCGCCCCACCAGTCGTCCATGGACGTCCCTGCTCCTGAGTTCGAACATGCCCTTGGCCCCCCGTGAAACCAGGGACGCCATGGCTTGGTCCGCCCGTCCGGCCCAGGGCACCTGACTTGGGCGTGGTGCCTGAATACAGGCCAGACGCAGGGTTCGGCCCTGTCCATTCACTTCAATCAACAGCTGCTGGCCGTTGTGAACGCTGAGCACCTCCACGGGTTGCCCCGCCAGTACGGGCACCTGGAGCACGAGACCGGCTACGGCCGACAGGATCATGGTCTTCAAGCTCAAATCCTCATGCTGAGTTGTTCAAACTCTGCTCTGCAACAGGTGGTCAGGCAGAGATCGGCCGCAGTGAGGGCAACTTCATGCTGCTCACCCAGGCCAGCAACACCAACAACGATGAACACCACAGGCAGGCCTGCATGCCACCTGCCTCGGTCCGCCCCAGCATGAACACCGCCCCGGAAAGGAGTGTGCCGATCAGCCGNCCCGCAGCATTCGCCATGTAATAGAAGCCAACGTTGAGGCTGACGCTTTCTGCATCGGTGTAAGCCAACACCATGTACGAATGAATCGACGAATTCATCGCAAACACCACCCCAAACACAGCCAAGCCAGCGCTGATGGCAACGGCAACGTTGGCCTCACGCCAAAGCGCCACGGCAATCAGGGCCGGAATCGCCGTGAGCAANGCACTCCAGAACTGAACAGCAGACACACCGGGCGTGCTGGTTTGTCCCCAGAGACGCCTTAGCCCTGGCGCCGTTCCCTGAACGATGCCGTAGCCGATCACCCAGGTGCCCATGAAGGCCCCGACNTGCTCAAANTTCCAACCAAGGGAGGCTTCAAGAAACACCGGCAAAGCCACTACAAACCACACATCCCGCGCACCGAAGAGAAAGAAGCGTGCTGTTGAGAGAACGTTGATGCCGGTGGATTTAGAAAACAAAGATGAGAAGGCTGGCTTCGACTTCATCTTTCCGATCTCACCAGGCAGCACCAACGTGATCAGAAAGGCCAGTGCCAAGCCCGCAGCCATCCAGCCCACAGCCGCATTGAAGCCGAACATGGTGAGCAGCACTCCACCGAGAAAAAAACCAACCCCTTTGAGTGCATTCTTGGAGCCGGTGAGAATCGCAACCCATTTGAACAGTTGCTTGTCACCCTGCTGGGCATCCCCTGGGGTCTCCGGCACCACGGTTTTNATCGCACTTTTAGCACTCATCTTGTTCAGGTCCTTNGCGATTCCACTGATCGCCTGAGCTCCCATCACATACACAACGCTGATCAGCTTGGGCCAACTAGCCGCCACNGGAATCAGCATCAGCAGCGACAAGATCTGCAGCAACGTTCCCACCCACAAGGTGAGCCTCAGTCCATATCGGGCCCCGATCCAACCGCCGTAAAGGTTGGTAAGAACCCCAAAGAACTCGTAAAAAAGGAATAGAAAAGCGATTTCGAGTGTGGAGTAACCGAGTTGATGGAAGTGGAACACCACCAACATCCGCAACGCACCATCGGTGAGAGTGAACGCCCAGTAGTTGGCGGTGACGATCCCGTACTGCTGCAGAGCGGAGAGCTTCATGCCTCGAGCTCAACCACGTGGCAGGTGAGATCGGCCATCCGGCAGCTGTAGCCCCACTCGTTGTCGTACCAGGCGAACACCTTCAACTGGGTATCATCTACCACCATGGTTGAGAGGGCATCGATGATCGAACTGCGGGAATCATTGGTGTAATCGCAGGACACCAAGGGCTTCTCTTCGTAACCCAGAATTCCTTTGAGCGGTCCTTCTGCAGCAGCTTTAAAAGCAGCATTTATCTGCACAACACTAACCGCTTGATTGAGCTCAAACACGGCATCAGTGAGCGAGCCATTCAGCAGCGGTACGCGCACAGCATGGCCATTGAGCTTTCCCTGAAGCTCCGGAAAGATCATGGCGATTGCCTTAGCTGATCCCGTGGTGGTGGGAATCAAGGAGGTGAGACCGGATCGCGCTCGACGCAGATCACTCTTGAACGAATCGATCGGGACCTGCGTGTTGGTGATGTCATGAATGGTGGTGATCATTCCATGTTCGATGCCGAAGCTCTCGTGCACAACTTTCACCACTGGAGCCAGACAATTGGTGGTGCAGGACGCTGCCGTGACCAGCTTGTGTTGCTCGGGATCGTAGAGATCGTGGTTGATCCCGTAGACGATGTTCAGGGCTTCGCTGCCAGCCACCACGCCCTTGACCGGACAGCCAACGATCACGCGTTTCAGCCCGATGTGGTCGAAATAGGGGTTGAGCGTCTCCGGCGTCTTGATCTTGCCGCTGGCTTCCAGCACCATCTCCACGCCCCGCTGGGACCAGGGCACGGCGGTGATGTCCCGTTCCTGGGACCAGGTGAGGGCAGATCCTTCCACGCTAAAACCATTGGCGTCGGACTGAATACCCCGATCCCAACGTCCGTGAACAGAATCGAACTCGAGCAGATGGGCTGCGGTGGCAGCATCACCGGCTGGATCATTGACATGCACCAACTCGATGCCGGGACGCCCCCAAAGCGCACGGAACACGAGACGACCGATGCGGCCGAATCCATTGATGCCGATGCGCATGGATCAGGAGACGTTGACCGCGGCATTCTGATCAATCAATCTTGATTGATGCAAGAACAAGGCGACACACCCACACTCACAACTGACCAGGCCAGTGCCGTGCTCAAGGCCTTGGCGGATGCGACGCGACAGCGCATTTTGCTGCAGCTGAAATCTGGCGAGAGATGCGTCTGTGATCTCACCGGTGATCTGAACCTGGCGCAATCGAAGCTGTCCTTTCATCTGCGGGTGCTCAAGGACGCAGGATTGGTTGCCGACCGTCAGAGCGGTCGCTGGATCTACTACCGCCTGCAACCGCAGACGATCGTGACCCTGGAGAACTGGCTCATCGATCTGCGCCGGAACTGCGAAACCGCAGCAGCACCCTGCACCAACTGAACACCTGCATGGACGTGCCTGACCGACGGCTTGTCTTCCCAGCCACCGAACGCAACAGAGGTCCCATCGGCGATCTGCTGGCTCAGCTGCTTCCCACGAGCGGGGTCGTGCTCGAACTCGCCAGCGGCAGTGGCGAACACGCCGTCGCCTTTCAGCAACGCTTCCCGAAACTGCTTTGGCAGGCCAGCGACCCCAATCCCGATCACCGCGCCAGCATCGACGCCTGGATCTGTCATCAGGGCCTGGATGGCGTCATGCCGATGGCCTTGGATCTGGATGTGCAACGGCGGCCCTGGGTCCTCCCGAGATCGCTTCAGCACAGCGTGACCGCCATGGTGTGCATCAACCTCCTGCACATCAGCGCGGCGGCCTGCACAGAGGCACTCTTGCTGGAAGCCAGCCAACGGCTGCCCCGCGATGGACTCCTGATCATCTATGGACCGTTCTGTCGCGACGGTGTGCACACCAGCGCCAGCAATGCTGCGTTTGACGCTTCCCTGAAACAGCGCAACNCAAGNTGGGGTCTGCGGGATGTGGCATGGATCGATGCCTTGATCAAGCCATTGCCATTGGANCGCATCGNCTGCCGAACCATGCCTGCCAACAACCTCACCCTGGTGGTGAAGCGTCATTGACGATTGCCAATTTTCGACAAGCTCCGCAGACTCGCTTCAAATGTTGAAGGGTCCATGGATCTGGCGCACTTTCTGACCAGCCTCCTGGTTGGGTTGGCCATCACCTTGCTTGCGTCGATCCTGCTCAGGCGAGTCCTGCCCAGATTCACCCGAAAGACGCCCGGTGATTTCGATGATTTTGTTCTTCGCGCCCTAGCGGATTCGGTGCTGCCCTTCGGCATCGTTGTGATTCTCATCCTGACCAAGAATGATTTCGGATTGCCCGCTGAGCTTGCGCGGGCGTACGACACGCTCCTGCATATCATCGGCACCGTCGTGCTGGTTCGCTTCGCCAACCGGGTTGGCATTCGCTTCCTCCATGGAATCGCCAAGCGGTCGGGTGACGATCTTGAGCAACTGTTCAAAAGCCTCGAGCCCCTGCTCAAAGCGCTGGTCTGGATGGTGGGCGCCCTCGTGCTGTTGCAGAGCCGTGGTGTTCAACTTGCGGCCATCTGGGCCCTGCTCAGCGCGGGCGGCATCGGCATCGGCCTGGCCCTCAAGGACCCCGCCCAGGAGCTGTTCGCCTATCTGATGATCCTTCTGGACAAACCGTTCACCGTTGGTCAATTCATCAACGTTGGTTCAACCTGGGCAACCGTGGAACACATTGGTGTTCGCTCCACCCATCTGCGCAGTCTCCGTGGAGAAATCGTGGTGATGAACAACTCAGCCCTCACCAATGCCACGATTCTCAATTTCGCCGACATGAGCAACCGGCGCATGATCTACTCATTGGGTGTCACCTATGACACTACCGTGGATCAGATGAAAGCCATTCCGGCCATGGTAGAAGCCATTATCAATGAGATCCCCAACACCAATTTCAACCGCTGCCATTTCACTGAATTCGGTGATTCAAGCCTTAATTTTGAACTCGTCTATTACATCGACACCAGGGATTACACCATTGCCCTGAATGCACAGCAAGCGATCAACCTGGGGATCATGAAATCGTTCGCCAATGAAGGCATCGAGTTCGCCNTCCCAAGCCAGACGCTTTATCTGGAAGGTGATTCCGTGGCGGGCAAGGCATCCTGAGAACGGTTCCGGCTCAGGAAGGCGGTTCCGATGATCAACCCAACAGCCAGAACGACTGCGGCCATCGGGATCAACCTGCGTTTGAGAACCCCAGAGATGTTGTCCTGCTGTTCTCCCAGTTGGCGCCCCCTGGCCTCTAGGAAGCTTCTCTGCCGGCAACGCCGGCAGAGAACGGTTCCACTGCCCGAGTTCTTCAACTTGAACCCAAGCCGTCCGTGGATCTCAACAGCGGCATCACAGCTGGAGCAGCGCAAGGAGAACACCGTCATCCAATCCTCCAGAGATCTCCCAACAGATCTACAACCAACCGGCCCGTCCTGGTGCGTCTGAATCAGGATCGGTCTGGCAGGATCTGATCAGCCCTGCTGGTGACCGTGCCGCGTTATCAAGCCCGCGTCCTCGTGCGTTTGCGTCCCTCCGTGCTNGATCCTGCCGGTGAGGCCACCCGAGGTGCTGCAGCCCGGCTTGGTGTGGAGGGGATCAGCAAACTGCGCATCGGCAAGGCTNTTGAGCTGGAAGTGGACGCCCCCNATGCCACGGAAGCCCGCCGCAGACTTGAANTGCTGAGTGATCGCTTGCTCGCCAATCCCGTGATTGAGGACTGGTCCCTCGAACTTCAGGACTCATGAGCATCGGCGTCATCGTCTTTCCCGGATCCAACTGCGACCGGGATGTGCAATGGGCCACGGAGGGGTGTCTCGGCATACCGACACAACGCCTCTGGCATGAAGAAACCGATCTGAGTGGCCTGGATGCGGTGGTTCTCCCAGGGGGCTTCAGTTACGGCGACTATCTGCGCTGTGGCGCCATCGCCCGTTTTGCCCCTGCGTTGCAGTCCCTGATCACATTTGCCGCNGCCGGNGGCAAGGTTCTGGGAATCTGCAACGGTTTCCAGGTGCTCACCGAACTTGGCCTTCTTCCNGGAGCACTCACACGGAACCAAAACTTGCACTTCATTTGCGAAGATACGCCACTGCAGGTCACCAGCACCCGCACGCCCTGGCTGGAGCATCACAGCCTTGGCGACGGTCTGACCCTGCCCATTGCCCATGGAGANGGCCGCTACCAGTGCAGCGAGGACACGCTCAAACAGCTCCAGGATNAGGATGCGATCGCACTTCGCTACCGCACCAACCCCAATGGTTCGGTGGGTGATATCGCTGGCATTACNAACGCAGCGGGAAATGTNATGGGCCTCATGCCCCATCCAGAGCGGGCCTGCGACCCTGCCACAGGGGGAGTCGACGGCCGCTCCATGCTCCAGGCCCTGCTGAGCTAACCGATGCTGCGCCGCCGTTCACTGTTGATCACAGGAGCGGTGGCGGCACTGGCGCCGCTNCTGCCCCGCAAAGCCAGAGCGGTGNCGCCGACGCTGGCACCACTGGGTCCCGGCTCCCNACTTCGTGCTGTGAACCCTGGCACCTGGATGGATCCGGACCGGGATCTGCAACCCCTGATCGATCGCTGCGCTGCTGAAGGATGGCAGCTCGAGATCCCGGCAGCGGTGAAACAACAGTGGCGATATTTCTCAGCTNCTGATGCGCAACGGGTGGCNGAACTGAGGGCTGCATGGGCGGACCCGTCCGTGGATGGCGTCCTNTACCTCGGTGGTGGCTGGGGTGGTGCCAGGGTTCTGGAGGCCGGATATCGGTTTTCAGACCGTCCGAAATGGAGCCTGGGCTTTTCAGACACCAGCTCACTGCTCCTTGCCCAGTGGGCGGCAGGTCTGCAAGGAGCCATCCATGGCTCCAGTGGAGGACAGGATNCGCAGTGGCAACGCACCGTGGCTCTGCTCAGCGGCCGACCNGTGGCTCCCCTGAAGGGACAGGGAAAACAGGCTGGGGTTGCTGAAGGGCCTCTGGTTGTGACCAACCTCACCGTGGCAACCCATTTGATCGGTACGGCCTGGCTCCCCTCCNTGGATGGGGCCATCCTTGTGCTGGAGGACGTCGGCGAAGCTCCCTACCGGGTGGATCGGATGCTCACCCAATGGCGCAGCGCCGGACTGCTGCAGAGGCTCAATGGCATCGCCTGTGGACGGTTCAGCTGGGACAAGGACGACATTCTTCCCGGCGACTTCTCGATGGAAGAGATCCTCGAAGAACGACTCGGTGATCTGGACATCCCTCTCGTGCTCGACATGCCGGTAGGCCATGGACAACCCAACATGGCGCTGCCCCTCGGCCANCGGGCAAAGCTGGATGGCAGCAGGGGCGAACTCAGCCTGCTGAGCTGAGCCANAAAAANGGGGGCCTTTCGGCCCCCGTGACGCATGACTCGATCGTGATGATCAGGCGGCAACAGCAGTCTTGGGNTCCAGNTCGCCCTTGGCGTACAGACCGGCGTAGAAGTTGATGTCGCGCTGCTTGATCTTGCTGGCGTTGCCGGCAGCCCAGAACTGCTGGTAGCGATCCAGGCAGACCTGCTTCATGTACTTCCGCGCAGGCTTGTTGAAGTGGCGGGGGTCGAAGTTGGCAGGATCGGCCATGGCGGCTTCGCGCACAGCNGCGGTGAAGGCCAGACGGTTGTCGGTATCGATGTTCACCTTGCGGACACCGTTGCGGATNCCTTCTTGGATCTCTTCGACGGGAACGCCGTANGTCTCGGGAATCGCACCGCCGTACTTGTTGATCATCTCCAGCCATTCCTGGGGAACAGAGGAGGATCCGTGCATCACCAGGTGGGTGTTGGGAATGGCTTTGTGGATCTCAGCGATGCGGCTGATGGCCAGAACTTCGCCGGTGGGCTTGCGGGTGAACTTGTAAGCGCCGTGGCTGGTGCCGATGGCGATGGCCAGGGCATCAACCTTGGTCTTGGCGACGAAGTCGGCAGCCTCGGCAGGGTCGGTGAGCAGCTGATCCTTGGACAGCTCGCCCTCAAAACCGTGGCCATCTTCGGCTTCACCCTTGCCNGTTTCCAGGGAGCCCAGGCAGCCCAGCTCACCTTCAACACTCACGCCGATGGCGTGGGCCACGTCCACCACGTCCTTGGTGACTTGGACGTTGTAGTCGTAGCTGGCTGGAGTCTTGGCGTCGGCTTCCAGGGAACCGTCCATCATCACGGAGGTGAAGCCGTTAGCAGCAGCACCAAAGCAGGTNGCAGGGCTGTTGCCGTGGTCCTGGTGCATCACCACAGGGATGTCCGGATAGGTCTCCACCGCAGCCAGGATCAGGTGNCGCAGGAAGTTCTCACCCGCATAGGTGCGGGCACCACGGGAGGCCTGCAGGATCACTGGGGAGTCGGTCTCGTAGGCCGCTTCCATGATCGACTGAACCTGCTCCAGGTTGTTCACGTTGAACGCAGGGATGCCGTAGCCGTTCTCAGCGGCGTGGTCGAGCAGAAGCCGAAGCGGAACGAGCGCCATGGTGAAGATCCTCGAGGGAGTGGGTCGTCTTAGACGAATCGCGGCGATATTACCCCGCGTTACGCGAGTCCAGCAGCTAACTGGACTGCCTGATCGCAGGCGGACCTGCTGGCAACACCCTCCGCCAAGCCCGGGATCATCGGACGACCGCTGCGAATGCTCTCTGCCCACCATTGCTGGATGCGTGCAACGGGCGCGATCCGGCCGTCGGACCAGGTGGTGGCAAAAACCAGATCAGGATCGGGGTCGATGGATTGCAGCTCCTGGCCGGCACGGGCATGGCGAAGAGAGAAGCCGTGCACGTAATCCTNCTGATTNGCACTGCCNANCACCAAGACTNCCTTCCGAGCCATAGATCTCCAGCCAGCAGCCGCGTCCGTTGCGGGCCACAGAGGCCAGCGACACCTGCGCCGGCACGGGCTGGTCAGAGCGGCCTTGCCATTGAAGTGTGGTCTGGATCAAGGAGACATCCTCCGCATCCACGGCAGACAGACCTCCCCCCGGAGCCGGGCGCTCCCGGATCGAAACCGAGTTGAGGACCTGCACACCCCCGACTGGGCCGATCAACCAGGCCAGGATGTCGAAGGCATGGGTCCCTAGAGCTCCGATCACACCCCCACCTTGATCGGCCTGGGAGTACCAGTTCCAGCCGCGACCGGGGTCAGCGCGACTGCTCATCAGCCAATCCAGCCGAACCAGCCAGGGGGTGCCGATGGCACCCGCCTGAAGCAGTCGCTGGGTCTGCATGAACAGNGGTACGGCCCTGTATTCGTAATCAACCCCGACAACAAGCCCCTTCTGCAGAGCCAGACGCTGGAGTTCACGCACCTGATCAGCAGCCAATGCCACCGGTTTCTCCAGCAGCAGATGCTTCCCCGCGTCCAGCGCCCGTCTGGCCAGATCAAACCGTGGTGCCGGTGGGGTTGCGATCACAACCGCAGANACCGCCGGATCGGCGAGGAGAGTATCCCAGTCGTCGTAGCCGGTAAGACCGTGGGCGGCACAGGCCTGATCNAGGCGCTCACGCCGTGGATGCCANAGAGCAACGACCTCCAGATCAGAGTTCGCCGAAAGCGCCGGAAGGTGCACCTTCTCACCAAAACCGAGGCCGGCAACGGCAACGCCGATCGGGGGTGAGCTCATGTCAACTCGGCANAGGTTCGTTGCAGACAGCATCGATCACCGATGTGATCAGCCCGTCCTCTCCGGCCGCCTGCCACTCAGCCTTGAAACGCGGGATGCCATTCACCTGTTTGTCGCGGTACAGCTGTTGCGCGCAGTCGAGTTGCATCACGTAGAGCTCGCCGGGGGGTTGGACCCCTTCTGCGGTTTGGGCCGGTGTGAACCGACTCAGCACCGTGCGNAGACCGTCGCGATCGGCGCGGATGCTGCCGCGATCCCACCACTGCTGACCAACTGGAGTCGCGGGCACCTCCAACCACTCCACCGGCCCCGCTGAAGCTGGCAGCACCCAGCACAACTGCATCGCGNTGATCAGTCCAACCAGGAGGCGAATCATGCGGTAGCGAGCTCCATGGNTCTGGATCCGTGCAGCCGCAGCAGGTTGACCAGGGTGCTGCGCAACTGCGTNCGCGGCACAATCGTGTCCACAAACCCGTGGTCCTGCAGATACTCCGCTGTCTGAAAGTTTTCAGGCAGCTTCTCCCGCAGCGTTTGTTCAATCACGCGCCGCCCCGCGAAACCGATCAGGGCCTTGGGTTCGGCCAGGATCAGATCACCGAGCATGGCGAAGCTGGCCGTCACGCCACCCGTGGTCGGGTGGGTGAGCAGCGGCAGATACAGCAATTCCGCTTCCCGATGCCGCTCGAGCGCACCCGAGATCTTGGCCATCTGCATCAGGCTGAGCATCCCCTCCTGCATGCGGGCACCGCCGGAGGCACACACAATCAACAGCGGCACNCCACGGGCTGTGGCCTNCTCCACCAAACGGGTGATCTTCTCTCCCACNACGGAGCCCATGGATCCACCCATGAAGCGGAAATCCATCNCCGCGAGAGCCAGTGCCAAGCCCTCGACCCGACAGAACCCGGTGACCACNCCATCGCGAAGACCGGTTGATGCCTGACTTTCACGCAAACGGTCGGCGTAGGCCCGACGATCCTTGAAGGTCAGCGGATCTGTGGGTTCCAGCTCCTCGTTGAGTGGCTCAAAACTGCCCGGATCGGCAATCAGGGCGATGCGTTCAGGACTATCGATCCGATGGTGATGCCCACAACCAGCACAGACACTGGCGTTGGCTTTGAGGTCCTTGAGGTAGACCACCAGACCGCATTCAGGACACTTGCTCCACAACCCATCACTGTCATCCGGTTCCTGGATGATCTTGCCGATGGACTGACCTTTGCGGCGGTCAGCGAACCAATCGAACAGCGACACACATCTCGGTCGGATCAGACCATTAAAGACCCAACAGGCGCTGCCATTGCTCCCACCACCANAGTGGGCCTGTCAACCAGACCAGCCAGATTCCCATCGCAATGAATGGTCCGAACGGGAAAGGCTGNCGCGGCTGAAGCCGACCACTGACGCGACCGATGCTGCCAATCACGGCGCCACTGATGACAGCCAATGCCATCGCTGCCGTGATGCCAGTGAGGCCAAGCCAAGCCCCACCCAAGGCGGCAAGCTTGGCGTCGCCGAGCCCGAGGGCCGGTTGNCCCAAGANCCGTTCGGCGAGGGCACTCAGTTGTTCCAGAACCAANAGGGCCAGCCCAGCAGCGATCANNTGCCCCGCAAGCAAGGGCAGGCCACCGGCTGCACTCAGCACGAGCCCAAGCAGCACGCCCCAACGGCAGAGGGGTTCCGGAAGCCAAAGATGATCAAGATCGATCAGCANCAGAGGCAACAGAAGCGCCACCAGCGGCAAACCGGCCCAAGGCANCAGGGCCTGCGGCAGGCCACCACCGGACTGAACGACGAGTGCACTGAGCCAAAGCAAAGCGCTCGCCGCTTCCACCACCGGGTAACGCCAATGAATGGAGGCCCCGCANTCGCGGCAGCGGCCGAGCAACAACAGCCATCCGAACACCGGAAGNTTGTCGTGCCAGCGAACGGCATGACCGCAACGTGGGCAATGACTTCCCGGATGCACCACCGACTCTCCACGAGGCAGGCGCCAGGCCACCACATTGGTGAAACTGCCGATGCAAGCNCCGATCAGGGCCACCCAAACAACACTCATCCCTTCCATCGTCCCCTCGTTCTGCCCGGCCGTCCGCGAATCAACTCCAGGCCCACGAACTCNTCCTGCGGGAGCAGCACCGGAGGGTCGAACACCACTCGCCCNCCTGGCTGNTCCGGATCAACCACCACCCCGAAGGGTTCATGTCCCCCNGGGGTGTCGGACAGGTAGTTGAAATACACATGCCGAGCCAATGCGATCAGGGAACGGCTGTCGACACGATCCCAGCGTGGTGACGTCGAAAGCCTTGAAGCTCCCGAGATGGTGAAGGAGGGCGAAGTGAAAGAAATAGGCCCACCTGATTGTTCAGATGAGCCCAGTTTAGAGATGAATGTGTCGTTTGTTCTGTTTTNNGCTCNACCGATCAGNTGAGNTTTTTCTTTTCTTCGATCATGCGGTGAATGATCGGAGTGAGGATCAACTCCATGGCGAAGCCCATCTTTCCNCCGTTCACAACGATACTGGTCGGNCTGGACATGAATGAATCGTGGATCATGCTCAGCAGATATCCGAAATCAATNCCCCACTTCTCGCGCGCTCCCTTACGGAAGTGAATGATCACNAAACTTTCATCAGGTGTCGGAATGTTCCGGCAGATGAAGGGGTTGGAGGTGTCAATCGTGGGAACCCTCTGGAAGTTGATATCGGTCTGACTAAACTGCGGACAAATGTGGTTGATGTAGTCCGGCATCCTGCGCAAGATGGTATCAACTATAGCTTCGGCCGAATAACCGCGCTCAGCGTTATCCCGGTGAATTTTCTGAATCCACTCCAGGTTGGTGATCGGAACGACACCAACGAGAAGATCAGCCAAGGCAGCCACGTCATAGCCTTCGCCTTTCACACCACCGTGAAGACCTTCATAAAAAAGGACGTCGGTCGATGACGGAATGTCTTCCCATGGGGTGAACTGACCCGGCTCAAGGTTCACACCCAAGCGGGCGTTGTGCTCAGCAGCCTCTTCAGGGCTGTGCAGGTAGTAACGCTTCTGCCCGGTACCACTCTCGCCGTAGGTCCGGAACAGCTCTTCCAACTTGTCGAACAGGTTCGCTTCGGGACCGAAGTGGGAAAAGTTCTTACCCGCCGCCAGGGCATCAGCCATGGCCTGCTTCATCGGCATCCGCTCGTAGCGGTGATAGCTGTCACCCTCCACCACAGCAGGGGTGATGCCCTCACGGGCGAAGATGTGCTCGAAGGCGCGCTTGACGGTGCTGGTTCCAGCACCAGAAGAACCGGTGACAGCGACTACCGGGTGACGCTTCGACATCGACGCATGGACAACGGGCCCGGCGATCTTGCCAGATCGGGGCCCGATTTCACCAATACAGGTCCTAAAGAGCCTTCAACAATTCCTCTCCCATGGCCTGACATCCCAGCAGGGTGCAGCCTTCCGCCATCAGATCCCCCGTACGGAAGCCAGAGGACAGCACCTTGTCCACGGCCTGCTCCAATGCATCGGCAGCTGCGGATTGTTTCAAGCCAATGCGCAGCATCATCGCTGCGGAGAGCACCATGGCCATTGGATTGGCCTTGTCCTGACCAGCGATGTCGGGTGCCGAGCCATGCACAGGTTCAAACAACCCAGGGCCATCACCTCCCAAGGACGCGGATGGCAGCATCCCGATCGAACCGGTGAGCATCGCCGCCTCATCGCTGAGGATGTCGCCGAACAGGTTCCCGGTGAGCACCACATCGAACTGTCGCGGGTCCCGGACCAGCTGCATGGCGGCGTTGTCCACATACATGTGGCTCAGCTGCACATCGCTGTAATCGGAGGCCATGGCATCCACACGTTCCCGCCAGAGCTGACTCACATCCAGCACATTGGCTTTGTCGACTGAACAGAGATGGCCTCCGCGGGCCTGGGCGAGATCAAAGGCCACACGGGCGATCCGGTCCACCTCGGATGCTGAATAGGTCATGGTGTTGAAGCCCCTCTCGTCGCCATCGGTTGCGATGCGACCTTTCGGCTGGCCGAAATAAATCCCCCCCGTCAGCTCTCGGACCACCAGAAGATCCACGCCATCAATCACCTCGCGCTTCAAGCTGCTCGCATCAATGAGCGCCGGCACGATCTTCACCGGCCGCAGGTTGGCGAACAGCTCCATGCCGGCACGCAGTCCCAGCAATCCCGTTTCCGGCCGCTTCTCCCGCGGCAGGCTGTCGAAGCGGGGGCTGCCGATGGCCGCCAACAGAACCGCATCAGCTGCTTTGCAGGCGTCCAGCGTGCTGGCCGGCAAGGGCTCGCCGGTGGCATCAATCGCGCTGCCACCGATGAGCTGGTCCTCAAAACTCAGCTCGAAACCATGGCGCTGGCTCACGGCCTCCAGCAATTGCCTGGCCACAGCCGTGATCTCTGGACCAATGCCGTCACCGGAGAGAAGAACAACGCGGTGCTGAGCCATGACGGGCATGCGACAGGACAGCCGCTGAGGTTACTGAGACGCGTCGCGCTTGAGCTCCCGTAGCGCTTTCGCCATCTCAGGCAGCTTGCCGAATGCCGCTGAACATCGCAGCCACAGGCGATTGGGAATGGCGGGATAGCCACTCACCACCTCACCGGCAGCCACTTCGCCATGGATGCCGCTCTTCGAGCTGGCAATGGCCCGATCACCCACCACGGCACGGTTCGCCACGCCCACCTGACCGGCCAGGATCACACCGTTGCCGATGCGTGCGCCACCGGCGATTCCCACCTGGGATGCGAAGGCACATCCACGACCAGTCCTGACGCCATGACCGATCTGCACGAGGTTGTCGATCTTGGTGCCTGCGCCAATGCGCGTTTCTCCCACCGACGGACGATCGATGGTGGAGCCACACCCCACCTCAACCCCGTCCTCCAGGATCACCTGACCGGTCTGGGGCATCTTCCGCCAGCCTGTCGCGGTGGGGACGAAGCCGAAACCCTCTGATCCCACCACCGCATTGGAATTCACCACACAGTTGCGGCCGATCCGGCTGCCCGGATGGAGCACAGCATTGGCGTGAACTTCACTGCCATCGCCGATGACGACATCGGCATAGATCACCACGCCAGGGTGAATGATGCAGCCAGCACCGATCCGGCTGCCCGCCCCAATGCACACCCTGGGGCCAACAGCAGTGCCAGGTCCGATCACCGCCCGCCCATCCACAACGGCGGTGGGATGCACCTCCGCCAGGGGACGCTGGCGCGGGTGCAGTTGATCCAGCGCCTCGGCGAAGGCAAGCCGGGGGTCGGCAAACACCGCAAACGCAAGTCCACGCTGCGTGGCCAGATCAATCAGATCCTGCTGATCCGGCAACAGCACGGCACCGACGCCGCTTTCAGCAAGAGCGGCCGTCAGCGCATTGCCCTTTTCCAGAAAACTGAGCTGGTCAGCAGCCGCCTGCTCAAGCGAAGCCGCTCCAGAGAGCTCGGGATCATGGGCGGGCTGACTCCTGCGCAACCCCGCCTCACCCGACTGCAGGGCCTTGATCAAGGTGCTGAAGCGCATGGCGTCGCGGTGCGGCGGCCGGATCGTAAGCGTGCTCAGCGGCCATGGAGCACAAGCGCATCGCGATGCACCACCACAGGGGATGGCACCGTCGAAGACTTGGTCGCAAGAGCCTGCGCCAATGCAGTGCTGGACAGGAGACAGAGCCCACGCCCGAGCTCAGCGCCATCGGGATCACACAAGGTCACCGGCTGATTGGCATCGAAAACACCATCGAGAGACGTGATGCCGATCAGCAGAAGCGAGGCTCCCCGCTGACGCAATGCTTGGCAGGCTCCGGCATCCAGAGTGAGTTGTCCCTGCGGCTGCAGGACATGCGCCAACCAGCTGCGGCGGTTGCCCAGCGGCTCGGGATGGGGATGGAAGACCGTGCCGCCTCGCTCCCCCTGGAGCAGTGCATGGAGGCGGACTGGATCGCGACCGTCTGCCAGGTGCACGGTGATGCCGCTGGCCGTGGCGATGCGTGCAGCGGCAAGCTTTGTGGTCATGCCGCCGCGGCCCCAGCGACCACCATCACCAGCCACCGCCTCAAGCGCGGCCAGTTCCCTTGGATGGCGCACATCGGAAATGGGGCGCGCGTCCGCAACGACCCTGGGATCGGCTGAGTAGAGGCGATCCACATCGGTGAGCAGAATCAACTGCTGGGCACCCACCGCCGCAGCGACCAGGGCAGACAGGGTGTCGTTGTCGCCAAAGCGAAGTTCTGCAGGCGAAAGAGCGTCGTTTTCATTCACCACCGGCAACACGCCCCAATCGAGCAGCTGGGTGAGGGTTCCGGATGCGTTCTGGTAACGACGGCGATCCGCCAGGTCGGAGCGGGTTACGAGAATCTGCGCAACTGAAGCGCCGTGACGGGCGAAGGCGCGCTCGTACAGCGCCATCAACTGNCCCTGACCGACGGCTGCGGTGGCCTGAAGCGCCACCACCGTCTCAGGACGTTGCGACAAGCCCAGACGTTGACAGCCGAGCCCGACGGCNCCGCTGGTCACCAGCACAACCCGATCCCCACGCGCAAGCGCTGCAGCGATGCCGGTGGCATAACCATCGATNGCTGCCGCCGTATCGCCACGCAGCAGGCTGGTTCCCAGCTTCACCACCCACAGGGTCATGCCATGGGAGCCCCCAACCAGTGCGCCAGACGGCGCTCAAGCCGCTGAACACGGTTTCTGGGGCAGGGCTGTCCGTTGTCGCTGACCGGCCGCACCAGAACGGTGTAGAGCCCCAAACGATTGCCGCACAGCACATCGGTGAACAGGCGATCGCCCACCATGGCAATCCGTTCAGGGGGGAGTCCAAGCTCCTCGATGACGCGGCGCAGGGCACCGCGTCGCGGTTTGCTTGCTCCGCAGGTGAAGCTCACACCAAGTTGATCGGCCACAGCCGCGATGCGCGGTCGTGATGGGTTGTTGCTGAACAGGTGCAGCTTCAGCCGCCGGCTGGCATCCATCAGCCACACGTGCACNGGGTCCGGCAGCTGTACATCCCGACCCGGCAGCAGCGTGCGATCCACATCCAGAACAGCCGCNCCGATTCCTTGCGCCAGAAGATGGGGCAGGGANAGATGGGCAATGGTCAGCCCAGGATCCCAGTCCGGCTGAAGCCGGTGCTGTCGCATCACTCCGGCCATTCCCGGTCCTCGATCTCCGCCTCGATCCTGGGCTGGATGCGATCAAAGTCCTCTCCCTCCACCAGTTCGGCCTGGCCGTCGACCATGCGCGCCACCACGAAAAAGGGGTCCAGAGGAATGTAGAGGCCGTACTCCTGCTGTTCGACCATGAAACTCACGAGNAGTTCGTAGGTCTCCGACTCGTCATCGGCGTCATCGTCGTCGTCGTCGAGCTCCTCTGGATCCGGCTCATCAAGTTCCCCGCTCACGGTGAGGGTCACGGCGGAGCGCACCAAGGTCAGATCGTGCTCCTGCAACACCACATCGGCCACCGAAAGGATGGGCTCGCTGCTGGCGATCGANATGATCGGCTCAGGATCAATCTCATCCTGAAGACGGAACAGCGACACCGGAGTATCGACCGGTGTCAGNAGAGCGTAGTCCTGACCATCAAGCGGGATCAGCTGCTCCAGAAAGCAGAGCAGATCCTTGCCTTCTCCATCGCGCACCAACACGGTGGGGACGTCACCACCACTCCCGGGAGCGGAGTCGCGCATGCACTCTGAAATCACTGTGCTCAGGATCCACCATCGGCTTCTCGGGC
This sequence comes from Cyanobacteria bacterium TMED177, assembly GCA_002170825.1. Lineage (GTDB taxonomy): Bacteria > Cyanobacteriota > Cyanobacteriia > PCC-6307 > Cyanobiaceae > Parasynechococcus. Next base: position 17,283 of record NHIA01000008.1, on the reverse strand, counting down.
GCTCGCGCTGCCCCCATGGAACTGGACCGGTTTGAGTTCCGGCCCCTCNTGTAACCACTGCTCCANCAGCAGAGCTGCAGCAGCACTGTCAAGGCGACCACTTCGATCTCCCGCGAGCCCATGACGCTCTCCGGCCGCCCAAGTGCTGCTGTGCTCATTCACCCAGGCCAGCGGAAGCTGGAGAGCGCCTGCCAGACGCAATCCATACCGACGGCAATGGTCAGCCTGGGCAGTCGCCGATCCAGCGGAATCCAGCGGCAGACCAACCACCAGCCCTTCCACCCGTCGATCCAGGCAAAGGCGCTGCAGAAAAGNAAGATCGGACTCAAATTTCCCGCGATGCAACGCTGGCAANGGAGTCACGGTGATCCCCAGAGGGTCACACCCGGCCAGACCGATTCTGCGACGGCCTACATCCAGGCTCAGAACGGAACAGGGCCACGGCACTTCAGCGGCGNCCGAGGGTGGGCGATGGAAGCGGTCGTCCCTGGGGCCGAAGTCGTCCNAGCACCTGGTCAAAGGATCGGCTGAGCTGCAGGTTGCGTGGGGCCGTCTGACGACGCCACATGCTTCGACCGAGCAACAGTTGCTCATCACCCTGCCGCCACCCTTCGGCGTTGAGCAGTTCAGCCATCGGGGCATCGTCCAGTGCCGTGATCAGCTCAGACGCGCCGGACTCCCGCTGAATGCGCGGAAGGATCAGCGGCAGGGCCTGTTCCAACCTCGGATCCCACGCAACATCGCGAATCAGTTCGAGCTGTCGATTGTCGCCGCCCTCNCCCAGCCGCAGGCATCCAGCCAGAACGGTTTCACCGGCCATCAGCACACCGCAGCCCGGCCCACGTCGATCCAGCAGGTCCAACCAGTGCCGATCCGTGATCTGCCGCAGATGACTGAAACAGCCACCCTGCTCGATCGGCCAGAGCCTCTGGGCATGGCGGCGGTTGATCGGCCGCCAGGACAGCCCAAGGGGTAGGGCATGCCGACCGCTGGTGGCCTGCTCGGGGGCATGCCAGATCTGAAATGGCCGAAGCGGCTGGAACCCCAGTTCGCGATGGAGGGCAACGGCACCGGCGTCCGCGGCTGGACAACGGATCACCCAACTGCAGATCTGGTGATCGCCGAGCTGAAGAGCGGCCTGCAGCAGTGTCCGTTGCACGGTTCGCGCGCTGTGCTGCGCTGCATGGCGAATCTGAAGAGGCCGATGCAAGGTCCAGCAGCTGCCCCGGCGGTTGGTCGGATGGGCCACAACAGCCGCCAAAGGGCCCTCTGAATCCAGCGCAACAAAGCAGCGGGGAGAGCGACTCGGAAAAAGCTCAGGAAAGCGCTGCTCCAGGCGGGANACCCAATCCCCGAGCTGAACCGCTTGGAGCTGNGGAAACCANGCCAGATGGGTTGGGTTCAGCGGTTCAACCCGCAGCGCTGTCAAGGATTGATCTGGCATTCAACCCCAATGTTCACAGCCTTCTCACAATGTAGTGCTCACCCCTCAAGCAGGGCGTACAAGAACNAGGGGCGTGCGCTGGTTGGCATTGCCGGCAGGATTGGGCCTGAGGGCACGGATCAACAGGTCGTCGTTACAGCCTTGGCTCGATGCAAGAACCTTGACGCGCCCGAGGTCGTTGACATCAACGATGGCAACGGCAACCCCGAGGGCCTTCGCCGCCTGCTCGCAGAACGACACCGTCCGCTCTGGACCCAGCACGATCGTCTGGTCGTAGGGAGGCGTTGTNCCGGTGATGTCATCAATCAGCCGGGCCTGATCACCCGCGAGGCGGTAAAAACCGCCAGGCATCGCAAGCAGTTTCATCAACAGGCCGCCGATCCACGCCGCGATCACCCGGGTGGGTCCCACCACATCGATCAGGGTCTGCATTCCACAGGCGGTGGCAAGGCTGCTGGTGGGATGGAACACCCGACAGGCCAATCGCGCCACCATTCCAGGTTTCACTTCGCTGGGATGCTGATACCGACCCTGGATCACGGCCAGCGGCGTCTCACCGATGGTCAGCACATCCCCCGGTTGCAACAGCGCGGCGGCGTAATGGCGAAGCACCTCGATCGGGTCGTCAAGTGGTCCGAGCAGATGGGTCTTGATCGGAAGCACCTGACAGCGTTCCCCCGGTTGAAAGACAGCGCTGCTGTNCGCCGACATCCGTTGCGGCNTCAGCGGTTCCGGGCGACGCAACGGAACCGGCACACCTTGACGTCGCCCCAGTCGTCCGAACGGGCCGTAATTGACCCATTGCGTGTCGACCCAGAGGGTGTCGACCCGTTCCAGGGCTCCACGGCCTTGGATCTCAATGGTGACCTTGGCTCGTGTCGTCTTGCGGCCCTTGACGATGTATGCAGCCCAGTACCCGTCAGGACGGCTTTCCTCATCCGGATGGTCGGCTTCGATTCGGGTGGTCACGCTGAGGTCGGCGAGATCGGCCTTGCCGAGCAGCACGGGCTCAACCCGCAGTTCCGGAACAAAGATCTCCATCCGCGGATGGGGGTTGCTGATCTCCAGAACGCCGGAGACCCGCACCAGTCCCTCCATCGGGGCGACGCTCCAATTCTGGGCTGACAGGCGTAACGGAGAGGAAGGCCGCAGGCGATGACGTAGTTCAAGCCAGGTCACACCCAGGCCCAGGACCAAGGGGGCAATCAGCAGAGACACAACGGTGATCCGGTTGGCCGGCAGCGTAATCCGCTCACCGTGTGGTGACTTCGATGTTCACCTCGTTGAAGCTCCCCTCCTGGTTGACCTCGGGCAAGGCAGGGGCGGGAAGGCCGGTGGCCGTGCTGATGCCCTCGTTGATCGCGATCAGCGGCACCTGTCCTTCCTCATCAAAAACCACCCGCCCATCAGGACCGATCACCACCACCTGCGGGATGCGGCCATGCCAATACGCGGCAGGATCATTGGACCCAGTCGGCTCACGGCCCTGCATGCCATCGATGGTGAGGGGCAGAAGATCGATGCGACGCCCCCAGAGGCGCTGCAGTTCGGAGACCACGGGAGCGAAGCGCTTGCTCACCGCACTGTCATCCAGGTAGTAGACGATCACGGCAGTGCGCCCCTCAGCCAGGGTGTCCGCCAGGGTGTTGGCCGGCGGCACCAAGGAACCGTTTCCGGCATACAGGGCATAGATGTTGCCGTCATAGGCGTCGTCGTTCAGCACGGCCTGGACGGGCGCCACCACAAACAACAATGCCGCGACGACGCTCAGAAGACGCAGGAGCAGGCAACCCATCAAGTCAAATCGGGAAGGCCCATTGTGACCTCAGCCCCGGCCCAGACTGCGGCCCATGCCCTGCGCGATCCCGCGCCCGACCAGACCGATGGCACGACCCAGCACCTGGGTCAGAAGAACCACCGCCAGATCACCGAGGCGACGCACGAGGGCCTGGACCTGAGGCGAAAGTGCATCGCGGGTCTCAAGCACCAAAGCAACCTGTCGCTGCCACCAGCCAAGAGAGTTGAGCTCCCGATCCCGGGGCTCGGTGAGCTGCAGCGGTTCGATGCGCCCTGCCCGCAGCTGGAACATCGTGCGGCGGCTTTCGTAGAGCTGAATCGGCCGCTCAATCCACTCCGCCCATTGCAGCTGGGTGTTGAGCTGATTGCGAAGACGATCCAGTTCCCGGGTTGCCAGAAGACGATCGCCCAGCAAATAACGCCGCAGCTCAGGCCATTCACCGCAAGCATCGAGCAGTTCGGCACCGATCAATTCAGCGGTGCGCACCAGCCAGTTGCTCACCAGGGTTTCCAGCTGCAGGAGAGCACGGGGATCATCCGCCGGCAGCAGCTGACCCCTAACCAGCACTGGCTGATCGGCAAGCAACGGAGCCAGCATCGGATGGGGGTCCGGCAGCTCATCGTCCTGGCCATCCAGATTGGCAACGGCGAGCAGCGAGTCCGCCACAGGGAGCAGCGCTCCATCCCTCGGTATCTGCACATAACTGCCCGCCATGACCGTCAGGGCCTGCCGTCTCAGCTCCGGCTGCAGAGAGCGCCAGTTGCCGGTGTCGACCTCCCCCTTGCGAAAACGAATCAGCACTTGATCCAGCTGCTCAAGCAGCGCCAGCAGCAGTTCCCGACGGCGCTCCGGCTGGAGCCCCTCAATGGCGAGCAAACGGCCGGTGGCATTGCTCAGACCAGCCTGAACCGAACCATCCAGGCGATCACGGATGGCCTCCCACACCGCCAAAGCATTGCGCTGGCGCAAGGTGATCGCTGTTTGTTCGTGATCAGGGGCAGGTGGAGCAGCTGATCGGCGCAGGGGAACGGCATGGTCCAATCCCATCTGCAGCGGTCCCCACAGCCAGAGGAGCAGGGAGCGGGCGCTGCGCAGCTCGCGACAGCGGCCCTCCAGCACAAGGCGCAGCATCCACTGATCCGGTGGAGGCATGAGCAGCGCCTCGATCACCTGAAGATCGTTGCTGATTTGCTGTAGGCCACTCATCAGAAGCCACTGTCCAAGCCCCATGGCCGAACCGGAGGCGGCGGCCTGCGTAGCGCCGGGCTCCAACTGCACGACCCGTCCACCGCCGATCAGGGTCTNNATGGCGGTCTGCACCTGGCTGAAGTCGGCGTTCTGCAGTAACCCCGAAGCCGGAAGGCCCAACAACTGGTCACGGCTGGCCTGAAGTGTTGCCGGCAACAGCAACAACAATGGGGCTGGGTGCCAACGGTCCTGGAGGTGCAGCACNTCCTGCTGCAGCGCACTGAAGGACTGAACCGCATCGATCGACCAGATCACGATCGATGGTGTCCAGGCGCTCTGATCCGCACGCAGCATGACCTCCCAGTCCCCATGCTCTGTGGTCAGCCGCAGTGCCAGTGATTCCCCAAGAAGATCCGGTGCCAGGAGCAGGATCCGCACGGAAGAGGAGGAATCCACCGGATTCAGAGGACAGTTCCCGTCAACGTAACGAGCCTGACCTCAATCCTCCAGGGTGCGACGACCGTTGAGTTGAAGGGTGTACGACTCGATGTGGAAGCCGGTACGGCGCTCAATCTGGTCGAGCAGATCAGGCGGCAGTTCCACATCGATGTCTTCAATGGCTCCCGTCTCGAGACAGGTGAGGTGGCTGTGGGGGTCACTGCGGTAGCCGTAGAGCCTGCCATTGGCACGATCAAGGCATTCGATCACCCCAGCGGACTGGAGCGCCTCGAGGTTTTGATACACGGATGTATGTCCGATGCTTCGGCCGCGGGCATTGAGCTTTTCGAAGATGTCGCGGGCGCTGAGGTGACTCCGCTCACTCCAGAGCAGATCAAGCACCATGCGGCGCTGACGGCTGAGCCGCATGCCCAACGTGCGGCATTGGTCNAACACCGCCTGCAGACCACCACCAGGCGAGGGAACAGCTGCAGTTGTGGTTGAGCGCCTTATCACAGAAGGTGCATTTCTCCAACCACNTTAAGGTGTCCATCANCCAGGGGCCTAGGCCAGATCCGCAGCCATTCCGGTGACATCCATCAGCCGTGGTTCGGCGAGGGCACGGATGGCCTCAGCCAGATCAATGCGGCCGTCGTAGAGGGCACGGCCCACGATCACCCCGCTCACCCCAACCGACTCCAATGGCAACAGCGCCAGCAGGTCGGCCATGCAACCAACGCCTCCCGACGCGATTACAGGCACAGCACTGCTTTGCGCCATGCTGCGAAGGGCGGTCAGGTTCGGACCCGCCAGGGTTCCATCGGTGGCGATGTCGGTGGTGATAATCGCGGCGATACCTGTGCTGCTCAGGGTTCTGGCCAGATCCGTCGCCAGAACATCACTCTGTTCGATCCAGCCACGGGTGGCCACCCGACCATCCTTGGCGTCGATGCCAACCACAATGCGTCCCGGGTGACGTTCGGCCAGGGAACGCACCAGTTCCGGCTGCTCAATCGCAACGGTGCCGAGGATGACGCGGTCCAGGCCGCAATCGAGCAGCTCATCCGCCCGTTCCAGGGACCGAACGCCACCACCAAGCTGTACGGGGATATCCAGAGCCTGGGTGATGGCCTTGATGGCGGCATCGTTCACCGGCAATCCGCGCTTGGCACCATCGAGATCCACCAGGTGCAGGCGGGTTGCCCCCTGCGACTGCCAATCGAGAGCCTGGGCAACCGGATCATCACTGAACCGGGTCACCTGGTCGTAATCCCCCTGATGCAATCGCACGCAGGCTCCATCGAGCAGATCGATGGCGGGGAGGATCTCCATGCCGGGCAGACGACTGGGCCCCATCCTGCAGCTCCGCGCTTCAATGGCTCCGCTTTCTGCGATCGGCGGCTGTGAAGATCCTGGTGATGGGTGGGACCCGGTTCGTCGGCAAGCCACTGGTGGCGCGGCTGCNGGACCAGGGCCACGACCTGACCCTGTTCACCCGGGGCAGGAATGCGGTNCCCGAGGGAGTGGAGCATCTGATCGGGGACCGCAGCACCGACGACGGCCTCAGCAGTCTGCGAGGTCGCAGCTTCGACGTCATCGTCGACAGCTCGGGCCGCAGCCTGGAGGACAGCCGCCGTGTGATCGCCCTCACCGGCGCCCCCAGCCATCGGTTTGTCTATGTGAGTTCCGCCGGGGTCTATGCCGCATCCAACGCGTGGCCGCTTGATGAAACCAGTGCCACGGACCCCCAGAGCCGCCATGCCGGCAAGGCCGAAACGGAAACCTGGCTGCGCCGTGAAGGTCTTCCCTTCACAAGCTTTCGTCCCACCTACATCTATGGGCCTGGCAACTACAACCCGATCGAACGCTGGTTCTTCGATCGAATCGTGAATGACCGTCCGGTTCCGCTTCCCGGTGACGGCAGCACCATCACCCAACTCGGCCATGTGGACGATCTGGCCGAAGCCATGGCGCGCTGCATCGATGTGGACGCCGCCGCCAACCGCATCTACAACTGCTCGGGCAAGCAAGGAATCACCTTCAAAGGATTGATTCATGCGGCCGCGGTGGCCTGCGGCAGGGATCCCGAAACCGTTGAGCTGCGGCACTTTGATCCTTCCAACCTGGATCCCAAGGCGCGCAAGGCCTTTCCACTGCGACTCAACCACTTCCTCACGGACATCACCCGTGTGGAGCGTGAATTGGCCTGGCAGCCCCGCTTCGACCTGGCCGCAGGCCTCGCCGACAGCTACAGCAACGATTATGCGCTCGCACCAACGGCCGCTCCGGACTTCAGCGGCGACGCGAAGCTGATTGGGGCCTGAGGTAGCGGACAGCCGAGATCAGCGCCAGAACCAGTGACGGCCAGAACAACCACCAACCCAGTCTCACCAGCACCCCATGGCCGGCCCAAGCGCTGGGCCAGAGCATCAGCAGCAGCGCCAGAAACTGGAGGGTNGTCTTGAGCTTTCCCGCCANCGAAGCCGGACCGCCATCGCCGGCCTGGGATCTCCAGCCGGAAATCAGCAGTTCACGGGCCAGCAGCAGCCACACGGCCCAGAGGGGNAGGGNNGGCACCATNTCCCCCCTGGATGCGAGCCAGAGCAAAGGCGCTGCAATCANCACCTTGTCCGTCAATGGATCCAGCCTGGCTCCCCAGCTGCTTCCTCCGTCAGCCCGTCGGGCCAGCCAGCCATCCGCGGCATCGCTGAGTCCCGCCAGCAGAAGCAGCCACCAGGCCGTTGCCGACCAGCCAGCCTCCAACGCCAGGATCAGNGGAAGGCCGGCCACCGCCCGCGCGATGGTGAGGCCATTGGCGATGGAGCGCAGAGGAAGGGACAACGCGCAGAATGCTGGCAGTTAATTGCAAATCATGGTCCTGCAGCTGACGGTGGCCAATGTGATGACTCAGCCGGTGCTCAGCGTCACCCCGGACACGACCCTTCAGCAGGCCGTCCAGCTGATCAATGATCACCACATCAGTGGCCTACCGGTGGTCAACGATGCCGGCACCCTGATCGGGGAGCTGACCGAACAGGATCTGATGGTGCGGGAAAGCGGCGTGGACGCCGGTCCGTACGTGATGCTGCTCGACAGCGTCATTTACTTGCGCAACCCACTGAACTGGGACAAGCAGGTGCATCAGGTCCTTGGCACCTGCGTGAAAGACCTGATGCGCAAGNACGTGCACACCTGCGGAACCGACCTTGCCTTGCCCAAGGCTGCTTCGCAGCTGCATGACCGCAGCACCCAGCGCCTGTTCGTCTTGGACGAGAGCGGCAAGCCGGTTGGCGTGATCACCCGGGGAGACGTGGTTCGTGCCCTCGCCTCCCACAAGGAGCTGTGATCAGCTGGCTGAACGAATGGCAATGGCGATCGGATTGATTGCGCGGAACTCCACGAAATCGCCAACCTTCAGCGCCGGCATCGGATCTCCGTTGATGCCATCGCGAACGTCGAGATTGTGAACNCCCCCAAATGGTCCGCGGAGGCTGANCTCCTGGTCGGCTTCCGACACCTTCACCACCTCAGCGGTCCCGGTGGCCATGGCCACCCGGGCACCCTTACGGACATCGCCGAAATCCTGCGAGAGAATCACATCCTCACGACGGAACGTCAGCTTTTTGGTGGAGCTTTGGCGTAGATCCACCACCAGACCATCAAGGATGTCGACAACAACGGTGTCGCCAGGTTGCAGGCCCTCCGCCTGAAGTCCCCCGCCCATGGTGATCAGCATGTTGTGGCCGTAGGGACTGCGCAGCTCCATCACCCGCTCCGCTGGCATCACCCGTTGCAGAGTGCCCTTCACCTGGGTGACCTCGAAATAACGCAACAGCTCGGCTTTGAGGCTTGCGCTGTTGTTCACCACCGCAGCGACCAGTGGCGGCTGAACGGAACGCGACGGAGCAGCAGCTGTGCTGACTTTGTCAATGTCNACAGCCACCGGCTGAATCATGCGGAACGTCACCAGATCACCAACCTTCAAGGAGGGGAAGAGGTCGGTTCCGGATGGAGCGATCACATCCAGATTGTGGATGCCGCCGAGGGGGCCCATCAGGCTGAGACTGCGATCCTTGTCCGACAGCTTGATCACACGGGCCGTGCCGGAGGCGAGGGCCACACGCATGCCTTTCTTGAGGGGCCCCATATCCGAGGGCATGATGATGTCTTCGCGATCAAAGCTCAGCTGGTTGCCCGCGCTGCGCTCCAGATCCACCACAAGCCCGTCCAGAACCGAAACGTCAACGCCATCGCCGGGTTTCAGGCCAAGAGGCGTCATGTCGATCCCAACCGTGACGATTTCCTTATGGCCCTCCGGGTCAATCACTTCGATGACCTTTTCATCGGGCANCACGGTGCTCACCACGCCGCGCACATGGGTCACCTCAAAACCCGCAAGCTGCTCCGGGGAGAACCCTGCGCGCGCCTGGGTGCTCAGCAGCAGTGCCGATCCGGCTGCAGCACCGGCGAGAAGAAGCTGGTTGAGACCGAAGAAACGGTTCATTGCTGCGAATCGGATGGGGCGGTGGNCTGACGCTAGCCCCTTTCAGATGAGTCAAAATGCTTGGTGTCGCCCGATGGGAAGTTGATGCCTCTCCGTACGTTCCTGATTGCCGCAGTGCTTGGATTCGCTGCCATGGGGGCTGCTCCGGCACAGGCCGAGACCTCGATCAACATCAGCCTGAAGGACCGCTACCTCACCCTGCTTGACGACGGGAAGGTGATCGGCAAATACCCGATCGCGATTGGCGCACCGGAATCACCGACACGTCCCGGGAGCTACGCCGTCACCAAGATGGACCCACAGCCCGTATATCACAAAAAAGGAAAGGTGATCGCCCCGGGCCCCAGCAACCCCGTTGGCGTTCGTTATGTGGCCTACGTCCAGATCGGCAGAGATGAGTACGCCATTCACGGCACGGCCTGGCCCAGCTGGGTGAAACTCCGCGCCGCGGTCAGCCTTGGCTGCATCCGCATGCTCAACAACGACGTGATTCAGGTCTACAACCGGATCAAGTTGGGGACACCTGTGGTCGTCACCCAGAACTGACATCTTTACTCTGCTCTACCCATGCTCCGCTCCCTGCTGATCGCGTCATTGCTGGTTCTGACCCCAGCCCAGGTCCAGGCCAATCCCACCGCAGAAACACAAGAGGGGGCTTTCTTGGATCTGGTGGATGGAGAAGGCAATGTCCTCGTTCAGGGCAAAGGCGTCGATGCGGTGAATGCGTCAGCCCGTGCCCAGGGCCTGCGATTTCCTGCCCTCGGCTACTGGTCACCAGAGGGGCACTGCTTCGTGAAGCCGGCACCGGGAGATTGCAACGGCGTGTTCCGGCGTTGAGGTAGGCATCCCGATCACACTGTTTCAGGTACTTGCGATACACGAAGGCAGTACCGAGCTGGACCATTTGCAGGTTGACGTTGGTCGAGCCTTGATGGATCTCAGCAACGGTGCGACCCTAGTNGTCTTTGACCTGTGGCTTCAGGGAAATGGGCTTGCCTTGAATCAGTCCCTTCAGGTTCGCGGTCGACCATTTGCCGCTGGTTCCCTGGCTGGTTTCTGGAGCATCGATGCACGCCTGTCGGATGGTCACCTTGTTGCCTGCCTTGTCCGATGTTCGAACGGTGTCGCCGTCGCCAACCGATACGAGGGTGACAGGACCAGAGACCATTCCACTCGTAGCTTTAGGCGTCGATCCACTTCCCCTATGGCAGTGCCTTTCGCCTGTCTTGAAATTCATATGACAACGCTGGAGCACAACCCGCCGCCATGTGGATAAGCGGGTCGAGCAACTGCGATTAGCAGTGATATTGGAAGCAAGAAGATGATTGGCTTCATACGCGGAAGGTAGCCATGGTGATCCACAGGCAAACAAAAACCCCGCCATTGCTGATGGGGTGGTCTGCATCGGTTTGTGCTTAAGACTGAGATCCATCATGTCATAAGCAAAGACTGCAATACNGTTTCAATTAGTCAGCGCATTTTAAGAACAAAAACGACGAGGCGATTGGGACAGACTTGATACAGCACTAAGGACCATGACGCAAGGCTTATCAGCCTAAACAACATTTGAACCGNAGGGTGACCTCACATCAGCATCAATAGTTTTCGATATGATTGCATGTCCTAATGAACTTAGCCCCTATTGCACACGCCAGATGGCCAAAGTNATCAAGCAGTGTCGACATTACATCTTATGGATGTTCAATGAATGTGAAAAAGCAAGTGTGAGTGTGGGTCCAAAGTGATTGAATGAGCACCAAGCCAACAATGGTCGATTTAAGCAGAAGACGATCTANAACGAATGGAGAGCGATGAGAAGCCAAGGTNTGCTTGCAACACTGCAACCGTNCGCAGAAGTGCTGACGCTCTTTGGACNCAAGGAGCGTGAGCGAATGAATCTGTGATTGGGCTATGATGAAAAAAGCCGTACAGCAAAGGATTACAAGGAAGTAAACAGAGGCAGCAGTTGCCAGAAATTCCGATGCAATGGTTTTTAGTGTGGCTGCTTTCCCTGAATGGTTTATGGGCAATAAAAAACGCCCCGAAGGGCGGTCTGAAAACCTCGTTGTAAAGCGGAGGTTGAGATTTGTCTGATTTCGAAATCAGGCAAGACCAATGAAGTCAACGGCGGCTGCAACTTGGCTAGCGGTAATGCCACCAGTGATATCAATCGCGTGGGTAACTCCAATAGCACGGATTTGTCCAACACCCCCACCTATGTCTATGATGGTGACNGAACCTACATCAATCTGATTGTTAGCGGTGTCTTCAACGACAGCAACCAGTTGATTGCCAGTCGTGAAGTCTCCACCACCGAATTCGTTCAGGTCGAATGCAGGATGCTGTGCTGCAATTAGACCACCAAATCCGTTAGCAAAGCCAGCACCACCTGCCTGAGTGAATTGAATCACAGTGGCATTCGCGTCGATCGTGACAGGGCCAGCGGTAGAAACGTCAACCGCAGTGGCAAGAACAGAGTTGGTCGTTGCACCGTCCGCTGTTGCTGCCAGGGGGTTGCCATTCGCCGATACAAATGCGGTAAACGGAGCAACAAGGGCGTTACCCGTTGAGGTGTTGATCTGATAGTTGTCGGTTGAACTACCGTCANTGATCACATCACGGTCGTTGGTCAGGGTCAGGCCACTCGAGAAGATGAAATTGTCATTTCCAGCGCCACCAGTCAACCTATCGATGCCAATACCTCCAGTAAATGTGTCGGCGCCAGCGCTACCTGCAAGTNTGTCGACACCGCCACCGCCTACAAGACTAAATCTAGTGGTTGCAGGAGTACCAGTTTGAGTGACAACAAGGTCAGCAGTGGNAGTTGTAACGGATGAGCCGTCAACACTGATCANTTGNGCAGTTGGTTCAGTAACACCTGCAAAGGCAAATGTGTTATTCGCACCACCCAATCCAGTTCCGGTTGTCTGGAAGTTAGTAACCCCGTCAACGAAATCCAAATCGATGGTAGCCGTGATAGCACCACCTCCAGTCACGAGATCGAATCTATTGGTTCCCGCGCCACCACTGATGGTGTCGCCGGTAACTTGTTCAAAACCAGCTGCGTCAAAGGCAACCTGGAAAATGTCGTTTCCATTACCACCTGTCAAATTATCTGCAGCTCGTCCACCCCTCAAGGTGTCATTAGCATTTGAACCAACCAAGGTATCGGCTGCATCGCCGCCGGCCATATTGAAGCGAGTTGTTGTAGATGCCGCGTTGTTTATGATAACAACTGATGCGCTCGAAGTCGTAGAATTGAAGTCAGCAACAACCGTTTGAGTTGTAGTTTCCTGAATCGAAGAAAATGTAATGTTCCGATTACCACCCGCAGTACCGTTCTGGAAAAGAAGAAGGTTGGAAATATTGTCCATATCGAATTCAGCGACGATAGCACCACCGCCACTGTTGAAGAGAACAACATCAGCGCCACCTGCACCATCAATCGAATCAGCGGCAACTTGATCAGAAGTGCCGGTAACTTGGAACGTATCCACAGCACCACCACCAGTCAGTGTGTCGGCACCTTGGCCGCCAGTAATGACATTCGCTCCAGCACCACCGGAGATAGTGTCGGCACCATTGCTGCCGGCAAGTGTGTCAGCGCCAGCGCCACCAGTGATGTTGAACGTAGTTGTTGCTGAGTTTGCGTTATTTGTAACAACCAAGTCGACATCGGCTGTAGTAATAGAAGCAGCACTAACCGCAACTGTTTGAGCAGTCGTTTCAGCAATGGCAACAAAAGTTGCCGTGATGTCGTTACCACCGCCAGCAGCAGCAGCACCATTGTTTGCAGTGGAGATGCTAAGAACATTGCTGATATCGTCCATATCGAACACAGATCCAATAGCAGCAGCTGCCTGAACAATGCTTATCGAGTCGGTACCAGTTCCACCATCGATGGTATCTCCATCAATTTGATCACCGGTAGCGGTGATTTGGAAAATATCGTCGCCATTTCCACCGTCAGCAGAGTCAGACCCTGCACCCATGTTGATGGTGTCGTTACCACCACCACCAATGATAGTGTCATTGTTATTACCAGCAGTAATTACATCAGGACCAGCGCCAGCGGCGATGCTGTCATTACCCGCACCCGAAATAATAGTGTCTCCATTTTTACCAGACAGGATGGTATCGAATCCACCCCCAGTGGTAATTTGGTCATTACCCGTGCTGTCGGTAATGTAGTGACTGCCACCACCAGTTCCATCAATGGTGTCGTTGCCACCGCCACCTTCAACGAAATCATTACCGGCAACTGTGATCTGATCAGGGCCTGCACCGCCATAAACAAAGTCGTTACCAACACCTGCGTTAATCGTGTCAGATGCCTTACCACCTCGAATGGTGTCAGCTCCACCTGCTGTTGAGATGAGATCGCGTCCAGCTCCAGCTACAACGTTGTGAGGAGTAGCACCAGCAGCAGAACTGTTATAAACATTTCGTCCAGTCGTGAAGATCTTTATGTCATCACCTGCACCCGTGTAGGCTGCAGTTCTGGTGTAAGAAAAATTGCCATTACCATTGAATTGAGTGCTGTTAAGATCATTCTGCTGATCATCCGCCAACGTCAAGGTTGCACCACTGGCAATCGTGGGCTGCACCGTGCCGAAGTTCACACCATTCGCCATTCTGGTAGAAAGAGTTTGATTCCAAACAATATTTCCAGTAAGGCGCGACAGGTCAGCATCTAGTGATATGTCGTTGGCAGGCATGGTTCGAATGGTGATCTGACCAGACCCAGTCGTTGCGATAACTCGATCGTTCAAATCTTCCAAAGAACCAGCTGTGGTGGCAAAGGTTACATTGTCTCCTACAGTGACTGAGCCTGGATTTCCGCTAGCGAAGGTATTAAGAAATAGAGGATTGTTAACGATAAATGTCTGCGCAGAGGCGGATGTAATCGTTAAGTCTGCCTTGCCAAGGTTACCAGTGAACGTAACACCGGCAGTCAGAGCTACGGTAGCAGTAACGGTACTAGCACGAAGATTTGAATAATCGCCAGCAAGATTTAAAGCCGTACTCTGGATATTTGCGACAGATACTGTTCCAGTGCCAAAAGTAGCAAGGGTTCTGGCTTGATCAGCGTTAAGACGCAGAACGGAATTAGTATTTATGGCGAATGAATTGCCGCCATTGACGTTCACAAGGGCCAATGAAGCTGCCGGCGCTGGGGATACTAGCTCTGTCAAATCAAGAATAGTACTGTTGTCGAGAACTGCTTGAGAGATTTGAACAGTCAGTGGACCACCGCTGACATTCCTAATAGGGGTGGATGAAGCTTGACTTGCTGTCAAAACAAGTACACCAGTGCCACCCGCTTGAAATGAAATATCATCTGCACCGCCGCTGGTGAAGGTGCCAGCAGCGATAGCGGCATTAAGAGCACGCTGGTTGAAAGGGAAAGCAGAGGAACCGGAACCACCATTGGTAGCACCTTGGTTGAAGAAAAACGTTGCCATGAGAGAGGAGCTGCACGAGGCCTGCTTTACGAAAAATATTAAGCCTAAAATTATTGTAAGGGCAAAGCAAAAGACGATCTACGACGAACTGAGTGCGATGAGAAGCCAAGGTCTGCTGGCGACAGAACAATCCGTCCCTACGGAGAAACGCTGACTACATTGAGACGTGGGGAGATAGAGCGATTGAATCTAGTGATTGGCCTGCATACCTGAAAAACTTCCTGTTATTAACAAACCCCCATAAAGGCGGCAACTGCCAGAGATCCCAATGCAGGGATTATTGGTGTGAGTGCTATGTNTGGAGTAGTAACAAGGCAATGAAAAGCCACCCTGAAGGGCGGTTGGACAACCTCCGCACAAGGAGGAGGTTGAGGATTTGACTGGTTTGGTAATCAGGCGATGATCATGGTTGGTGCATTCAGACCAGTAGCGGTAAGAGCGTTTGTGCTGTTAGCAAACCCCACAAAACCAGCGCTAAAATCGCTATANAGGCCGTAGATCAATGTGTTGTTGGTCGAGTCGTGTGCAAGAAGGTTGTTGGTGAATGCCAATACACCAGCACCACCAGTCAGGTTGTCTGCTGCCTCAACACCAGCAATCGTGTTCAATCAGCTGGGCTTAACCGCCCCTGCTTCTTTGCACTACTGGTGCTTCTGGAACTTGCCTGAGTTGGTCGAACGGCAGATGAATCGGATCGCCCCCGAGCTGCTGCTGGTCTTTTACAAGTAGTGCCCGTTTTTGACCTGGCCTTCAGAAAGAACGGCGGCAGAGGTTGGAGGGGCTGGTGCGAGAAACGAACCAACCAGGAGGACTGGAGCGAAACGTCGAATCATCGTTTTCGGCGGTAGTCCCAAGGCTTCAGATCCACCTTGTATGGCCCCCACACCCCGAGCTTCCTGTTCATAGCTACGGTTTCAGCCGTGAGATAAGCATCCCGGTCACACTGCTTGAGGTACTTGCGATACGCGAAGGCAGCACCGAGCTTGACCATCTGCAGGTTGACGTTGGTCGAGCCTTGGACGATTTCAGCCACGGTTCGCCCATAGCGGTCTTTGACCTGTGGCATCAGGGAGATGGGCTTGTCTTGGATCAAACCCTTCAGCGTCTCGCTCGACCATTGGCCGCTGGTGCCCTGGCTGGTTTCTGGGGCATCGATGCACGCCAGACGGATGGTGACCTTGTTGCCTGCTTTGTCAGTGATCCGAACGGTGTCGCCATCCCCAACCGATACGAGGGTGACAGGACCAGAGACCATCCCACCCGTTGCTTTAGGCGTCGATCCACTGCCCCTATGGCAATGCCGCTCTCCTGTCTTGGAATTCGTATGACAACCGCTGGTGTCCAACCCGCCGCCATGCGAATGCGCAGGTGGAGATGTTGCTACCAGCAGTGGTATTGGAAGCAGAAATATTATTGACTTCATAGGCGGAAGGTAGCCAAGTGATGCCATGGCAAAAAAAAACCAGCCATTGCAGACGGTTTGGTTTCTTAGTCAGATTTGAAGGAGTTCTAATAGGCTTCTCATGAAGGCTGTGCAACTCACTGCTGAAGTAGCGAAGCCTCCTTACTGTCTCTATGACGAGTGCTGCGCGTGGTTTCGGCCCAGCCAAGTCGGCAACAGCTCCACGGTTATTGATGATGGGAGCGATTTATGGTCTTGTGATGCCATGTATGGCCGCAATGGCGTTGAGTCAACAGCTTCATCGATGCTCTATTGGTGAAAGCTCTGTCAGAATTTGGTAGAGAGCAGTAGCGTCATCTACAAAGGTCTTGCTACGGCTCAGTAAGAGAGGAGCTGAGGCTTTCGCATAAAAACCCCGCCATTGCTGACTGGGCTGGTGAATGATTTGCTGGGGGATGGATCGGAATTAATTCCTAATTAAAATTCAAGTTGAACGAATATGTCAATCCCCGCCTGCATTACATCGTCGTAATTCACATCTTCTAAAAATAACTGCTTTTTAGCATTTGCAATAATCAGGACCCCATCAGAGTCTTCGACAACGGAATACCTACCTTTTTTGTCTAGCGCAATTCTGTCTCCTTGTTGAATATTGAAGTCTTTGATGATGTCGTTCCCTTTGGATATTTGGAAGACATCAGCGCCGTTGCCTCCTTCGAGAATATCTACTCCTTGAGAGCCATCAAGGTAGTCGTCACCTTGAGATCCTATAAGACTGTCGTTGCCCTTATTACCTTTGAGAATATCGTCTCCTTTGGCACCCTTCAGAGTATCATCTCCTTTTTTACCTTTAATTAAATCAGACTGCTTTCTGCCTTGTAACAAATCATCATTCTTGGTGCCGTTGATCTCATTATTAGTGATTGGGAGTTCGTATTCCTCTGGCTCTGGTACGGGTTCTAGTTGCAGCCCCTGCAAAGTATCAAAGCTCTCTACTACAAGCCTGTGTCCTTCAACACCACCGTGATTTCCATCACCACCGAA
>NHIA01000007.1 GCA_002170825.1 Cyanobacteria bacterium TMED177 | reverse complement strand
TCCTCGGCGATGAACGCTGGGTGGCTGCTGATGATCCGTCCAGCAACGCCAGGATGCTGCGCAACACCTTGTTTGCGGCAGGACCTGGCGCATCGGCCACGTTCCATGCGGTTCCCACCGTGGAGCTGCCCGATGCCGATGCCAGTGCGGCCGCCTTCGCCGAAGTGCTCAGTCGCGTTTGTTCGGGGGAGCCACCGGTGTTCGATGTGATGCTGCTCGGATTGGGTGATGACGGCCACACCGCCTCGCTGTTCCCTGGCACCGACGCCCCTGGCGTTCGAGATCGCTGGGCCACGGTTGGGCGTGGGAAGGGATTGGATCGGATCACCCTCACGGCGCCGGTGCTCAGTGCTGCCCGCGAGGTGATGTTCCTGGTGGGTGGTGCTGGCAAAAACCAGGCCCTGCGCCGATTGCTCGACCCCAATGAATCACCTGAGCGAACCCCCGCCCGCCTGGTGCAGCCTGCTAATGATGTGCTGATCCTTGCCGATCAGGATGCAGCCGCCGGTCTCTGAACCCCCCGCCGACCAGATCCTGTTTCAGGGCAACGACTTCGCGGACTGGGCCAGTCTTAACGACACGATCATGGGCGGCAGCAGTCGCGCCGGCTGCCACGTCAGTGAGGACGGTCTCCTGCTGGAAGGTGAGCTGGTTGAGGCCGGTGGCGGTTTCGTCAGCTGCCGGTCGCCGCGTTTGCAGCCTGCCCTGGATCTATCTCGATTTTCAGCCCTGCGGCTGGATGTGGAGGGGGAGGGCCGCACCTTGAAGCTTGCCCTCGGCTGCCGCGATGGCGCCCTGGGACTCACCGAACTGATTCCTGGCGGTCTGCGCTGGGTGGTGGATGTGGCAACGGCGGCTGATGGCGTCACCCGCATCACGGTGCCCTTCACCGACCTTCGCCCCACCGTGCGGGCCAAACCCGTTGGGTTGCCGTTGCGCTTTGACGCCTCCGGCATCACACGGATCCAGTTGCTGCACTCCAAGTTCGGCGATGCGGGCGATCTCAATCCGGGATTTCGGCCAGGGCCGATCCGTCTGTTGATCCGTTCCATCCACGCCTTGCCTTGAGCTGATGGACCTTCTGGTGTTGATCGCCAAGTCGGCTGATGTCTGTCTCAAGCCCTGGAGCCACGCGGTGGTTTTGATCGACCCCTCGGCTCCGGACCAGCGTGACGACCTGCATGTGCGGATTGAAACCCGCGATGGTGAGGGTCATCGCCATCCCGATCGGGATCTTGAACTGGAGATCTATCGCAGTGGCGATGAGATCAACCTGATGCTCAGTTGGTGGGAGCAGCCGGAACGTCCCATGCTGTGGCACGGGCGCCATCCGGTCTGGATGGATGCTGCCTCGGGGCAACGGTGCACAGCCCCCCAGGATGCTGGTCCTCTGGAGGCTCTGGGTCGCCGTTTACGGGCTCTGGTGCAACCGGCGTGATCAGTCCGGCTGGTCGGTAACGGCTCCTTTGCTGGAGGTCGACACCAACCGGGCATATTTGCCGAGGATCCCCGTCCGGTACCGCGGTTCCGGCTGCGTCCATGCGCTTCTGCGGCGCGCCAGTTCGGCGTCATCCACATTGAGCTGCAGCAGCAGTTGGTCGGCATCGACGGTGATGCTGTCGCCCTCCTGCACCAGGGCAATGGTGCCGCCCACGGCCGCTTCAGGTGCAACGTGACCCACCACAAGGCCATAGGTGCCACCGCTGAAGCGCCCATCGGTGATCAGGGCCACCTTGTCGCCCAGTCCCTGGCCAACGATGGCGGATGTGGGTGCGAGCATCTCGCGCATGCCCGGCCCGCCAACGGGGCCTTCGTAGCGGACCACCACCACATCACCAGGGTTGATCTGCTTGGCGAGGATGGCCGTCAGGCAATCCTCTTCGCTCTCGAACACCCGTGCCGGTCCCGTGAGCACGGGGGTTTTGACCCCACTGATCTTGGCCACGCTGCCCTCGCTGGCCAGGTTTCCCTTGAGGATGGCCAGGTGCCCCTTGGCGTAGAGCGGATTGCTCAGCGGACGAATCACGTCTTGGCCTGCCGGCGGTTCTGACGGCACATCCGCCAACAGCTCCTTGAGGCTCTTGCCTTCCACGGTGCGGCAGTCGCCGTGGAGAAGTCCTGCATCCAGCAGCAGTTTCATCACCTGGGGGACGCCCCCCGCGTTGTGCAGGTCCACGGTCACATAGCGACCGCTGGGCTTCAGGTCGCAGATGACGGGAACCCTCTGCCGGATCCGCTCGAAGTCATCAATACNTAGTTCCACGCCCGAGGTGCGGGCGATGGCCAGCAGATGCAACACGGCATTGGTGGATCCACCCACGGCCATGATCACGCTGATGGCGTTTTCAAACGCTTCCTTGGTCAGCAGATCCAAGGGGCGGATGTTGGCTTTCACCGCGTCGACCAGCACCTCAGCGGAGCGGGCGGCACTGTCCGCTTTCTCCTCATCCTCCGCCGCCATCGTGGAGCTGTAGGGAAGGCTGAGGCCCATCGTTTCAATGGCCGCACTCATNGTGTTGGCGGTGAACATGCCGCCNCAGCTGCCCGCTCCCGGGCAGGCGTTCTTTTCAACCGCCGTGAGCTGCTCTTCATCGATCTTGCCGCTGGTGAGCTGACCCACCGCTTCAAAGGCGCTGACAACAGTGAGGTCACAACCACCGAGCTTTCCGGGTTTGATCGTGCCGCCGTAGACGAACACCGCCGGGATGTTCATCCGCGCCATCGCCAACATCGCGCCGGGCATGTTCTTGTCGCAGCCGCCCACCGCCAGCACTCCATCCATGCTCTGGCCGTTGCAGGCGGTCTCGATGGCATCAGCGATCACTTCGCGACTCACCAGGGAGTACTTCATCCCTTCCGTGCCCATGGAGATGCCGTCGCTGACGGTGATCGTTCCGAACATCTGGGGCATCCCACCGGCCTGGCGGGCTGCCTCCTCGGCACGGCGCGCCAGGTCGTTCAGACCGATGTTGCAGGGCGTGATCGTGCTGTAGCCGTTGGCGATGCCAAGGATCGGTTTGCCGAAATCGTCATCCCCGAAGCCAACCGCCCGCAACATGGCGCGGTTGGGAGACCGTTGGATTCCCTGGGTAACGGCGTCGGAGCGAAGCATGGTCCGGAAGGCTGTGCCGATGGCAATCTCGCCAACCTACCGACCGCTCAACCCTCCGATCCCAGACGTTCCAGCTGGGCGCGGACACGGGCGATCTCTGCGTTGAGCTTTTCAACACGCTCCTCAAGATGGCCGTTCTCAGTGGTTTCGAGAACTTCTGATCCGTCCTGCATGCGCGGGGCATAGAGCATGGCTTTCTGATGGCCGAGTCGCCGGCGGCGATCGGCTTCATTCAGCAACCACCAGGCAAGTCCTGCCGCGCCGATCACGGCACCGGCAACGAGGCTGGTCAGGGTGCCTGAACCGGTGTCTTGATGCTGTCCCATCCACAGAAATCCCCCTGCGAGAAATCTAGTCATGGCTTGACATCCTGAACGGCAGCCGTCTCAGAGGGTCACCAATGCCCGGCAGGATCGCCCCCGCTGCGGTGAGACCTTCATCGATGCAGGCGGTGTGAAGGGTGAGGTCCGGAACCTCCTCCCCCAGCAACTTCAGCCCTGGGCTTGCACAGAGAGCGGTGATCAGACGGATCCGGCGCCCATCCACTCCCTGGCTCTGCAGCTGCTGCAGCAGGTTGAGGACGCCGATGCCATCGGTGATCTGATCCACGAACAGGATCACACCGGCATTGCTTTCCACATCATTCGGAACACCATCCAGGCAGATCGTGGCCTCGGGCAACACCGTTCGTGCTCCGTGCCAAAGCTCCAGGCCAGCGGGCAGCACCGGAACGACCAGCAGGGGAACACCGCTTTCCACCACGGTTCCGTCGCATTCCCCATCCGGGGTGCAGATGCGTTCCTGGCGGTGTGGCAGCCAGTCCCTCAAGGCTTCGTAGGTGAGCCAGCGGCCCAATTCCTGCATCGCTGTCGCGTAGAGAGCCGGAGGTGTCTCCTGATGACGCAGCATCGTCAGCCAGTGGCCGATCAGGGGATGGGGTGGGACCACCACCCGCAGGCTCATGGCCATGTCGCGTCGCTCCGCTGGCAGTTGCCATAACGTGATTGCTCAAACTACCGGCTCCGATGAACGCCCTTTTCCGACCGGCTTCCCTGTTGGCGGCGATTCTTGTGGGCATCAGCACCTTGCTCTGGATCGATCCGGTGCAGGCCATCACCGCTCCGGAACTGCGTGGGCAGTTTGCGGTCCAGGAGATCGCGGCCGACATGCACGGGCTCGATCTCAAGGAAAAGGAGTTCCTCAAGGCGGACCTGCGTGGCGTGGATCTCAGTGGCACGGATCTGCGGGGTGCCGTGATCAATACATCGCTCCTGCAGGAGGCGGATCTGCGGGACGCCAATCTGTCCGATGTGGTGGGTTTTGCCAGTCGGTTTGATGGTGCAGATCTTCGTGATTCGATCTTCACCAACGCGATGCTGATGCAGAGCCGCTTCAGTGATGCCCAGATCGATGGGGCTGATTTCTCCGATGCGGTTCTGGATCTGCCCCAGCAGCGTGCCCTGTGTGGCCGGGCTGCCGGCGTGAACGCGCACACTGGTGTCTCCACCCGCGAAAGCCTCGGCTGTCGCCCCTGATTCAGACCCCCTCATGGTGAAGCGTTTGCCGGTGACCGTGGTCACCGGATTTCTCGGGGCCGGCAAAACCACCGTGTTGCGCCATCTGCTCACCACCAGCGGCCAGCGGCTGGCGGTGATGGTGAATGAATTCGGCAGCGTCGGCCTTGACGGTGATCTGATCAGGAGTTGTGGCTTCTGTCCGGAGGAGGAGCTGGAGGGTCGCCTGGTTGAACTCAACAACGGCTGCCTCTGCTGCACGGTTCANGATGATTTCCTGCCGACGATGGAACAGCTGCTGGAGCGTGCCGATCAGCTGGACGGCATCGTGATCGAGACCAGCGGTCTGGCTCTGCCGCGCCCGTTGCTGCAGGCACTCGACTGGCCTGCGATCCGCAGTCGTGTGCATGTCAACGGCGTGGTGACGCTGGTGGATGGCGAAGCGCTGGCGGCGGGCAGCCCTGTCGCCGATCCCGAAGCCTTGGAGCGTCAACGCCAGGAGGACCCGAACCTGGACCACATCACCGCCATCGATGAGCTGTTCCGCGATCAGCTGCAGGCGGCGGATCTTGTGTTGGTGAGCCGAGCCGACTGCGTGGATNCCGGGCAACTCGAGGGGGTGAAGAGCGATCTACGGCAGAGGGTTCGTGCTGGTACGGCACTCTTGCCCGTGCGACTGGGCGCCGTGGATCCCGAGCTTGTGCTGGGCCTGGAGCGCCAACTGCAGGCGGATGCGCACGGCCACGTCCACGATCATCACGATCACGATCACGATCACGATCACGACCACGACCACGATCACCACGACCACAGCCATGTGGCGATCGTGGGAAGCACGGTTCGCGTCACAGGTGCCCTGGATCGTTCCGCTCTGGAGACCACGCTTCAGGCCCTGGTCCGNGAGCACCAGATCGTGCGTCTCAAGGGGCGGGNNTGGTTGCCGGGCAAGGCGCTGCCCCTCCAGATNCAGATGGTGGGTCCACGGCTCAACAGCTGGTTCGAAGCTGCTCCACCGAACGTTTGGCGGCCAGGGGAAGCCTCCGGTGTCGACCTTGTGGTGCTGGCGCTGATGGACTCAGCTGAAGCGTCCGTGCGCGATGCGNTTCAAAGGCTGGTGCAGGCCACGCCGGCCACCGCCAGCACAGCGGCCAGCACCCCTGAAAGCTGAAGCCGATCGCCTTCAACTCGGGCCAGCAGCAGGGCCATCACCGGTGCGGTGCTCAACAGCGTGACGCCCTGTCCGACCGGGAGGGTTTGAAACACCATCTGTTGCAACAGGATCCCGAGGTTGGTTCCCAGCAGGGTGGCCAACACCATCCGGCCGGCCGGAGCCGGTGCGATTCCCTCGGGTAACAGCTGCCCCCGCAGCAGTGGCAGCAGGCCGAGCCAGCCAGCGAACAGACGGATGGAGGCGGTCTGCAGGGGCGACAAGGGGCTGCTGATCAGCGCCTGGCGGGCCAGGAATGCACCCGCCAGCCCGCAGACCACGGAGATCAGGGCCAGGAGCAGGCCGTCACGGCTTTCGTGAGGGCTTTGACCGTCGCCGGATTGCTGTGCCACCAGCGTGACGGCCCCCGTCACCAACACAGCACCGATCCAGGCCTGGATCGGCATGCNNTCGTGCATCAGCAGAACACTGCCGATGCCCGCCAGCACGGGACCGCAGGCTTCCACGGTGAGTGTGCGGCGTGTGCCCAGGCGTCGCAGGGCACTCAGATAGAAGCAATCGCCAGCGGCGATTCCGATCACACCACTGAGCAGCAGCAGAGCCACGGCTCGACCCTGCTCCAGCCAGGGAATGCCCAGCAGCACCGGCAGAAAAACGACGGTGGCCAGGCCGTTCTTCCAGCCGTTGAGTTGGCGGGAATGTCCCAGTGAACTGAGCGATCGCCAGAGCGCACTGGCGCTGGTCCAGGCCATCGCGGCGCCGAGGGCTGCTGCCAGTCCGGTCACGCTGGTGTGTGCACGATTCGAGAGTCTGGCGTGGTGTTCGAAGCCTGCGGGGCAAAATTCCTTGGAGACACAACCAGGGATTGGCCAATCCACTGCTGAGCTTCTTCGACGGGCTATCGGGCCATTGGGCTCTAAATCTCGAAAGCTGTGTTCCGAGGGTCGAGCTGTACGAGAAGCGCAATGCCTCGTCCAGGCCATCGCTCGGCTTCTTTGTGTTGTTGATCAGTGCATCGGTGATTGCAACGCTCGGCCTGATTTCCAACAGCACGGCCGTGGTGATCGGCGCCATGATCGTGGCGCCATTGATGGATCCGATCCTCAGCCTGGCGTTCGGGTTGGTGGTGAGTGACGGGCTGCTGATTCGTCGATCGTCAGTGACGGTGCTGCTCGGCACCGCAGCCGTAATTGCGACCTCTGCCTTGATCAGCTTGATCCTCGGCATCAACCATGTGGAATCGGAGATCACCGCACGGACCTCCCCGAACCTGATCGACCTGGGCATCGCGGTGGCGGCAGCCATCGCCGGCTCCTTCACGATGACCCGGGAACGACTGTCCAATTCGATCGCCGGCGTGGCCATTGCCGTTGCCCTGGTGCCCCCCCTGTGCGTTTGCGGGATTGGCCTGACGCTTGGGTCAGAGGTGGTTGCCGTTTTCGGGCGGGGCACCGTGGCCGGTCTCACCAATCAGATCGCCGAAGGATCCTTTCTGCTGTTTCTGGCCAACCTGATCGGCATCACCGTGGCCAGCCTGGTGGTGTTTCTGGTTCAGCAGTATGGCTCGCTCACACGCTGTTGGCGCAATCTTCTGATCTGGCTGGGACTGCTTGGTCTGCTGTGCATTCCGTTGTCATCAGCCTTGCACGATTTCAGTGTGCGTCAGCAAATGGATGCTGTGTTCGGGCGATTTAAATCGGGCCAACGCAAACAACTGGATGTCGTCAAGAAGGATCCGGTGCTGTGGTCGAAGGTTCGGATGATGTACAGCAATGTGCGGGTGCAGGACAACATTGCCGTCCTCGATCTTGTGCTCAATGCTCCTGAAGATCTGCTCACACAGTCGGTGCTCGACGATGTGTATCGGCGCATGGCGGAGAAGGCAGTCACTTTGGGCCTTGAGGACATTGACGTGCGGATCAGCGTGATTCCGAACCGGGTGTATCGCTTTGATCCCGATGGCCCTCTCCCGAAAGGGAAGACCTGATCAGTGCAGCGCTGCGGCGCCACAGCTCAAGGGCACGGTCCGGATCGGAGGCCTCAGCCGACGGTGCGGTGGGGCCGAATCGGTGACGGCCGGGGCCGAGCAGCGCATTGCTCCAGTAACTGAAACCATTCGGCAGGGCTTCATCGAGGACCAGCCGACTGAGGTGTTCACCGGCCCGTTGTGGTGCTTCCGTCAACCGCAGCAGATCCCTGGCCACAAAGCCAAACAGCCGCTGGCCGATCGGATTCGCCTTGCGGCTGTCGCGGAAGAAGCCCCCGTCGCAGCGGGGAATCACCAATCCTGGACTCCAGCAGATCACCGGTTTGTCGGGCTGGCGGCGGCTGAGCTCAAGGCCCATCAGCAGGTTGCAGAGCTTGCTGTCCTTGTAGGCCTTGTCGGCATTGAAGGGGGTGATGCCGTCTGCCATGGCGGCATCGGATCCCACCTGCAGGCCTGCCATGTCACCCAGCCCTGCCGGCAGCCCAACCCGGCCACCACCGGTGCTGGGGTTGTGCACCTCCGATGCCGTGATCACCACCCGTTGCGCCGTTGCGGCCAGACGCTCCGCCAGAAGCTGATGGGCCAGATGGTTCACGGCCAGGGTCAGTTCGATGCCGGATCGATTCCTGCGGGGTGAGGAATGGCCGGCGTACTGCAGCCCTGCATTGAGCACNAGCACATCAATGNTGTNGTTCTGGCTGATCAGTGCATCGGNCAGATCTGCCACGGCCTGCAGATCCGCCAGATCGGCCATGCGGATGTCGGCATGGTTCTGCAGCTGCTCCGCGAGCATCTCCCCCCGGATGCTGTTGCGGCAGATCAGGGTGAGNCGGTGCCCTGCCTGATCAAGCTGCCTGACGGTTTCCAGACCGATGCCACTGGTGGCACCCGTCATCACCAGGTGTTTGCTCTCAGCCATGGCTGTTGATGCGCAACACGTAGAGCCGGCCATCGCGTTCGCTCACNACATACAAACGGCCACGCTCGGGATCGATGGCCACGCCTTCGGATTTGCGAATGGTTTCCCACTCACCGTCCACCTTGAAGCGGAGATCCAGCCGNTGCAGCACCTGGTCCTGCGCCCAGTC
Organism: Cyanobacteria bacterium TMED177; assembly: GCA_002170825.1. Lineage (GTDB taxonomy): Bacteria > Cyanobacteriota > Cyanobacteriia > PCC-6307 > Cyanobiaceae > Parasynechococcus. The sequence continues at coordinate 7,102 of NHIA01000007.1, read as the reverse complement.
GTAATGGAANAGACACTGCCCCTTGTCGCTCGTGATCCAGATCGTGTCGCGGACGGCGTCGTNGCTCAATCCANNGAAATCAAGTTTCTTCTGATCGAGTTTCGGATGGCTGAAGCCGTTGTCCGGGGTGAGCAGCCTGGATTCGAGGATGGTGCGTTGTGAGGGATCAATCGCGATCAGAAGTCCCGGNCGACCTTCCTTCACCACATACAGCTCGTTGGTGCGGCTGTTCACCGTGATGCCCTCCAGTCCCTTGTTGTCGGGTGGATTGGGGAAGTAGCTCTCGATCCGGTCGAAGTTCTGCATCGCCGCCAGCGGTCGCCGACCTGTTTCCCGTCGCGTGGCCACATCGATGCTGATGATCGAGTTGGTGTCCTCCTGAACGGTGAACANTTGACTGCCATCGGCGGAGATGGCGATCCCCTCCATGTCGTCCAAGCCAACAAAAAAGGAGTCCGTGATCGACAAACGGCCTTTGAGATCCAGTTGGAACACCGCTTTGGTGTCGTCACTCACGGTGTAGAGCGCCGTTCCGTCGTGGTTGAGCGTCAGCCCTGAGGGCTCATTGAGCCCCGCTGCCTTATCCAGAATCCTGTGCTCACTGATCAGGCTGAGGCTGAGGTCTGGCTGCGGCATCGTGAACGGTTCGCTGCATCAAGGATTTCAACCCAGGTTGCCGCCTGAAGTCAGCTGGAGCACCAGGTTCGAGAATGGTCATGCCCCTGCCTTGAAATTGAATGCAGCGCCTGGCGGTCTACTGCGGGTCCAGGTCTGGGCATGATCCGGAGCATGCTGCCGTTGCGGCTGCCTTGGGTGATGGGATGGCCCGGCGCGGGATCGGTTTGGTGTACGGCGCCGGTCAGNTCGGTCTGATGGGCGTCGTGGCGGATGCCGTGCTGGCGCGGGACGGCGAGGTGATCGGTGTGATCCCGGAGTCGCTGATGGATGCGGAGGTGGCCCATCACGGCCTCAGCCAGCTGGAAGTTGTGGCAGACATGCATGTGCGCAAAGCCCGCATGATGCATTTGGCCGACGCGATGATTGCGCTGCCGGGCGGGCTGGGAACGCTGGAGGAGTTGTTTGAAGCCCTCACCTGGTTGCAGTTGCGGCTGCACAGCAAGCCCTGCGTGCTGCTGAATTCAGCGGGCTATTACGACGCCCTGCTCCAGTTTCTGGATGGTGCCGTGGGCGAGGGCTTTCTGGCGGCACAGAACCGCGAGCAACTGCAGGTGTTTTCCGATCCAGAAACCCTGCTCGACCATCTGCAGCCGATGGTTTGATGCGGCGCAAGGTCCTGATCACCGGTGCAAGTCGCGGCATCGGCCGCTCGATTGCCGAGCGCCTGCTGGCGGATGGCCACCAGCTCAGTCTCGGTTTGCGTGATCCTGCGGTGCTGTCCGGAACGGCGTTGGACCACACCGATGTGCAGCGGCATCCCTACGACGCTGCCGACCCGGCCTCGGCTGCCGCCCTGGTGGAGGCAACAACGGCCTGGCGTGGTGGATTGGATGCCGTGATCCATTGCGCTGGAATCCTGCATCGCACACCGTTGCTGTTTGAGGACGGGGAGGAGGTTGCGCTGGAGCAGCTCTGGCGGATCAACCTGATGGGTCCCTGGTGGCTGACGAGGGCGGCCTGGCCCCATCTGAAACTCAGCGGAGAGGGGCGGATTCAGGTGCTGGTGTCGATGAGTGGCAAACGGGCCAAAGGACGCATGGCTGGATACCCCGTCAGCAAATTTGCGCTGATGGGCCTCTGCCAGGCGATGCGGAATGAGGGCTGGGACGATGGAATTCGGGTCACGGCGATCTGTCCCAGTTGGGTGGCCACCGACATGTCCCGCAGGGTGCAACAGATGGAACCCCAGCAGATGACNCAGCCTGAGGATCTGGCCAGCCTGGCCAGCACGCTGCTGATGCTGCCGAACAGCGCTGTTCCGTTTGAGCTGGCCGTGAATTGCAGTCTCGAGACGGGATAACGGGCTGTCGTGCNGATCGNGTTCAGCGCTGTATCGGTATCGAACATNACCAATCTGTCGCCAAGACGGTGGNGACGGCGCTAACCAACGGGTATTCGGGCGACTCCCCATGTGCCTCCTGGCAGCGATCGGACTCCTGGCTCCACGGTTGATCCTTGTGCTGATGTGGCTGTTCAACAGCAGTTTTGTGTTGTCACCCTTCGCGTCGATGGCTGTGCCGAATCCGGTGCTGCCGGTTGCCGGCCTGATCCTGCTTCCCACCACGACACTCGGCTACTGCTGGGCGTCCGCCTCGTTCGGAGGGGTGTCGACCTTCAGCGGCATGCTTGTGGTGGCGATCGGCGTGATCATCGACCTTGGGCTGATCGGAAACGGCCGTGGTGCGGCCAAGCGCTGATCCTGGTGACCGAAGGTGACCCTGCAGCGGCCTGGCTTGCGCCAGATCCGCTGCAACAACGCCAGCATCAGAGCGATCCACAGCAACAGCAGCACGGCAAAGCTGCCATGAACGATCCAGTCCGGCAGCAGCAGCCGGGCTCCCCAACTCAGGTTGCGGACCATCCCTGACATCAGCACGGGGATCACCGAGCCAAACCAGCCGACGCAGACANTGAGCAGGAAGCGCTGCACGATGCCGGCAAGAGCTTCGATCATCATCACTCCACGTCTGCGCCGGTCGGCGTGATCAAGCCANTNCCTCAGCGTTCAAGACTGGAGGGCGAATTCAACATGCCTGCGTCATCCCGATGACGGTCTCCGACTGTCCGATCTGTGCTCTTCACGTCGAGCCGGCCATGGTGACGCGCTATGAGATTGAACGCTCCGATCTCTGGGTGCTGCGTCACCACCCCGATCCGGCGCCACTGGCCGGTTGGCTGCTGCTGGACAGCNGGCGCCACTGTTCCGGCCCGCTTGCCTTCAACGCGGAGGAAGCCGCCGACTGGGGTCGGGCCGTTCAAACTGCCAGTGTCCTTGTGCAGGAGCTCACCGGNTGTGATCGGGTCTATGCCATTGCCTTCGGCGAAGGCGCACAGCATCTGCACCTGCATCTGATTCCGCGGTTCATCAACGATCCCGCCACGGCTGCCTGGTCCGTGGCGGATCACTACCNTGCTGTGNCCTGCGGCGATCGTCAGGCCGCCGGCCCAGAAGCCNTTCAGNAACTGGTCCGCCGTGCCCGGACGGTTACCAGTTAGCGAAGCCGCCGCCGTAGCGGGCATTGGCGAAGCCGCCGCCACCGTTACCCCAGCCGCCACCGCGGGCATTGCCGAAGCCGCCGCCACCGCCGCCGCCGTTGGCCCAGCCGCGACCGCGACCGTTGCCCCAGGCAGCGATGTGCAGTGCCCCCTTGCGCTGGCTGTCGAGGATGTCCTGCCAGCCGCTGGCTCCATCACGGGCGCTGGCGATGCGTGCCTCGATGCTGTTGTCGGCCTTGTGGTCTGTGTAGGTGCCGGTGTCGGCGATGGCGCTGAAGGTGCTCCAGGAGCTGAGCACCGCCAGGACTCCGAGAAGGGTGGTGGTTTTCATGGGATGTAAGAAGAATCAAGGGTTTGAGGAGCAGGACTCACTCGTCCTTGCCGACACCAGTCACCGTGCCGAGCACGCTGTTGTAGTAAGTCGCGATCGTCTCGGCCTCGAGTCCGACGGGGCTGTCGGGACCGATTGAGGCATTGATGATTCGGGTGCTCTCCTCATCGCCATCGACATAGCCCTGCAGCAGCTGCCCGATGGCGAGGTTGCCGGACGCCAACAACCCATCGTTGCCATGGGTGACGGCACAGCCGATGCCCGATCGGCCATAGGGACGATCCGGAACCATCCTGCTGCCGGGGATGGTGGCCATGTTGGCTTTGCTCCAGAGGGCACCGCCGGCGATGGTGTCGATCTGTCCGTCCTTCAGGGCTGCCAGCGCTTCATCGGGAGAGGCAAAGTCCTGCACCACGGTTTCGGGGAGCTGGCTTGCAACGAGCTTGGCTGGAATGGTGCCTGTGATCACGCCGATCTCCTTTCCTTTCATCGATTCAGGCGTGCCGTCCACGTCTGCGGTGGTGAGCAGCCTCATGCCGCCCACGGCAAAGGGAAGGGTGTAGTTGATCTTCTTGGATCGTTCCCACGAGAAGCCAATCCCGCAGACGATGTTGGCTGTTCCGCTGGCGAGGGCTTCCTGGGCCTCTGAAACGCTGCTGACTTCTTGAAAGCTCAGTTCCGTTGATGCACTGTCGCTCGACTGTTCCTTCTGGATGGCCTTCAAGACATCAACAGCCAGGCCTGACCATGCGTCGCCGTTCTTGGTGCTGTAGGGAAGGGCACCATTGATGACGACGGCTTTCAACCCGTCGGCAGCCGTCGTTGCGGGTTTTTCGCTTTTGACGGGATCGCCGCTTGCAGATGAGCTGGTGTCATTGGTCTGGGTGCTGCAGGCCGCAAGGCCGAGCATTCCAATCGCCAAAGCGGCGGGAAGGATCTTCATCCGTGTGATCGGATCGACTCCCAGGTGTTAATGGATTTGTATCGCTTGCGACGTGTTTCGCATAACAGCTTGATGAAGCGTCAGTTGTCTTCCACCAGGTGATCTGTTCGCTTCCCTTGTCGCTTTCGCGGGTGGTTCGCGTGCAAGTCCCCCATCGGCCAGCCCAGCTGCTTCAGGTGCCGAATCACCGCTGCATTTGCTTCGAAGTAATTGTTGTTGTAGGTGCTCTGGAGTCCAATCTCCTTGAGGGTGAGGAGCAGAAGCCGTTCTTCACGACGAGTTCCCCGGCGTGCCTCGACCAACTGAAAACCACGGGCTTCGAAATCACTCTGAACCGATCTCAGCTCCTCGCTGTAGCCGATCGCCAGGGATTGATCGATGCCGCGGAGAAAGGTGAACACCATGGCACTCGGCTTCGCTTCCAGATCCTGAAAGCGTTCAGTCAGCGCAATCACGGCGTCCATCACCGGTGCCTGCAGAGCCTGTTCGATCAGAGCGAATTGCATGGTCAGAGCCCTCCAATGGCGAGTCTTTCGTCGCAGGCGACCTCGTAGGCGCGGACGGCTGCCGAAGGAATGGAGCCGTTGCTCTTGAGCTGCCGGATCGAGAGCTCGACGCACTGCAGCACGACGCTGGTGAGCTCTCTGCCCTCGCAAAGAGCCCAGCTGCGCAGCAGCACATGAACACTGGGCGGCACGGAGACCGTGAGTTTCACCTGGTTCTCGCGGGTGGCGGTCTTGATCATGGCCAGGTGCTCNTGAGCATACCCAGAGTATCTCTGGAGGGCCTTCACGGCAACCTTGGAGTAACTCTGAGATGTCTTTGTGGTGTCTTNTCGGTGCATCGCCGGTGTCTCGGTGGCGTTGCTGCACTCGCCTTGTGGCACCGTTCCGAGCAGGCTCGGCAACCTGCTCGGATTCAAGTTCCTGGCTGAACCACGGATCCTTGTTTGCAGCCCTGGTCAGTGCTTTTGAGCAAACGGCTCGGTTGCGCGNGGGGGGCCTGGCTCGGATCTGTCAATAATGCGTGTTAAATAATTCGATTCGATGCTGTCTGACGATCAACCAGATCAAGCTCAGGGTTGCAATCCCGAGTGATCAATTGTTTATCGGTTTGAGTCGAGTCTCTTCAACTATCGACAACAGCTCATCGGTTGCAATCACTAGAGGCGGAATTGCATGTCTTGATTCTCATCCTTTTATGCTGGGGCCGATGAACCGAGGGATTGTATGGACTTAGCTGAAGCCATAGGAATCAAAAAGTTCTGGCACGTTCTGGCCAAACAGCTTGGCCAGGTCTGAGCTTGTGTTGGAATTTGGGTGAATTGTGTCAACAAATTCGGGTTGCTCAAGTTGTTGCCAGAGATCAGCGGAATTGATGACACCTATTTTGAGATTGGCGTCATAATTTTTTTCTAGCTTGCGTTGTAGTTTGCTGCTGGCTAGCGACAGAAAGTTTGAAGCCCGGGATTGATATTTATTTGAGAAATCCGTGATCCAGTCCTGTGCCTCAGGCGACTCCACAACTGGAGGTGCACCTAATACTGCAATCTCGTCGACATAATTTTCTATTTTGCGAATGGCTGATTTTAAATTTTTGAATATGGGCTTNGCGATTTCATTGGCCAGTTTTCTGTCATCCTTAAGNGTTTTGGTTTTAATTACAGCTTTGACGACGCTATGGCTTNCTTTGGATTTGTCCATGATGTCGAGCAGATCATTTCCGCCACAACTAAGTAANACATCGATATCTTCATGTTCAAGGTAGTAGTNGCTTCTTGCTTCAACTTGACGGATCTGGTCNCGCAAGCCAATGCTTATTCGCCCTGCAAATGGGATGCTATATCCAGGATCAGATCCAGTTCTGGCTCCAGCATGGGCATAGTTGTGAATATGAGCAGGTGATGGTGTCTTGGCGCTTAGCACCGAAAACAACTGTGCATTGTTGATGTCAGCACCGATCTCAAGAGCTATGTGTTCGCCCAGGACAGGGCCGTCGGATGCTTTGACATTGCCGCCATCGTCATAAATTTCGTCAGTAAAAGGATTCAAGCCAATGGGAGACAGCAGCGATGCGGTGTTGCCCGAATCAACCAGGCTGTCGCCAAGAACGATCAGCGTTTCTGTCATGCCTCGATTGTGCTTTGCCACAGATTAACATTGGTTGATATGCTCTGAGCTATCGAGCATCCTTCATTCGTCAATTGATTTCCGGCAAACACTGAATTGATGATTGGCTGATTCGCTTCCGCCATGCTTCGGTCTGCCTCGATATTGACTATGACCCGTGATACAAATTCATGCCATCGCAAATATTTTTATGCTGAATATCGTGCTAATTATTAAATTATTTTCGGTGGTTTTTGAGAATATTGAATCTAGCCTGTAACCACTTGTTTCTCCGAAGTTTCTGAAGCGTCAGAAGGATAGTTGTGGAGGCAATGTCTAGATCGCTCATCTGGTTGGTTTGCTTTTTCACTTCACCGCTCACTTGGTCGATCAGGTATTGGAAGACCCCGTTGTGTGTGCTCGTTATCTGCTTCAACGACGATCCCCTGGACCCCAGCATTGAGAAGGGATCCAGGGGATGCGTCCTGAACGTTACGTTCAGATTTGCTGGGCCGTTCAGTCCCGATGGAGTGACGGCCTATCTCG
>NHIA01000006.1 GCA_002170825.1 Cyanobacteria bacterium TMED177 | reverse complement strand
CTGAATGAAGGTCTGCGTGCCTGGATGGCACCGGCTGACCAGCCGCACGAAAACTTCGTCTTCCCTGAAGAGGTTCTGCCCCGCGGCAACGCTCTCTGAACCAAGTCACTTTTTGACCATTGGGGNCCTTCGGGGCCCTTTTTTATTTGATTCAAGGCTTAACTCTCCCTTAACCATGAGAGTGATCCTTGNCTCTTCGCTACGTCAGGGGAGTTCGTCTGAAGAGCTGGTTGCTCAACGGGCTTTTTGGCATCGGCAGTGTTTGTGGCCTCGTGGCGTTGACTCAGCTGGTGTTGATGCTGGTCAGGGGNACATCGGCTGACTNGGGTTGGTGGCTTCTTGCTGTTGTGCTGCTTGCTCTTGGAGTCTGGGGACGCTCGATCGGTGTGTTGGTTCAGCTCCTGGCCGATGACGATTCAAGGGCGAATCGCGCCCGCCATCTCATGGTTTGGCTNTTGGTCGCGGCCATGGTGCTTCTGATCACGGGCCTAAAGCTCATTTCACCTGATCTNGATGCTTACAAGCGCCTGGTCTTCGGCGAGGGCGGTCTGGTGGAGTGGGGGCAAGTGCTGATCCTGGTCGCGGCGATCCGNGTGAGCTGGCTGATCGGTGATGACCTCTTCCTCCGGCTGGGTCATGCGCGACCTGGTTGGCTGGCCAGGGGCTTTGCTGGTCTTCTGGGGTTTTTGCTTTTGGAGGAACTGGCCTGGGGGCAGGTGATCTTCGGTTGGCAGACCCCGGAATCGATCCGAATGATCAACGCCCAGCAAGAAACAAACCTGCACAACATCGGTTGGTTTCAGGATCGTCTGGATGGCTTCANGTTTCTGGCGACGCTTGTTGTGTTGCTGGCCGTTGTTCTGGCTCCTCGGGTTGCCCGGAGATTGCTTCGCCATCAGTCCCCGCAGAATCGTTCGCTTGTGTTGGCACTGACGCCAGCCACGTACAGCTGGCCTCTGTTTTTATTGGTGGCCGTGATCGCCTACTGCGTCGCCACGCGATCCTTCTCTGAACTTCTCCACAACCGTGATCAAGAGTGGGGCGAGCTCGTGCTTTGTGGATCGGGTTTGCTGATGCTTCTGCGAACGCGAGTTCTGTTGGGAATGGCTGAATTGCAAGCACCTGAGTGCAATGCAGATGCTCCGTAATCTGCTCCCGTTGGGCGTCAGGCTTGCATGAGCGATTCCACTGCATCTGCGACCCCATCACAAGGTCCGATCCCAGGTCCGGTAAAGGCTCTGGCGGCAGGATTCTTTCTGGTCTGTCTTGCGATTCAGGTCTGGCGGCTGGAGAGCTTCAGTGCCACCTACGACCAGGCGCTTTTTCTGCAGGAGCTGTGGTCAACGGCTCAGGGGCGTCCGTTTGAAAGCAGCCTGTCATCGGTGCTGTCCGCGGCTGTGAAAGTGGGTGCTGAACTGCCCTCGGTCGGCTACCTCCATCTGGGCCAGCACGCCAATTTCCTGACGTTGCTGATCGCTCCTCTGGTGGCCCTGCTGGGGAGCTGGGCCCTCCCTCTGGTGCAGGTCTCCCTGTTGACGGCTGCAGGCTTGGTGCTCTGGAGGATCGCGGCTCGGCGACTGCCGGAAGCGCTGGCGATCCAAATTGCTGCCGCTTACTACCTGAGCGGTGCCGTGATCGGCCCGGCCCTTGAAAACTTCCACGATCTGATCTGGATTCCCCTGCTCGGATTTCTTGTGGTGGAGGCACTCTTGGAGCAGCGCTGGCGTCAGCTTGTGCTGGCAGCCGTGATGCTGTTGTTGGTGCGGGAAGACAGCGGACTTCTCTTGTTTTCGTTGGGCCTCTGGGCTCTGGTGCGTCNGCCCGGTTCACGCTGGAACGGCTTCGGCCTNATGGCAGCGTCTTTTGTGTGGGTGCTGCTGGTCACCGGATGGATCCAACCGGGGGTTGATTCTTCCCTGTCGGATCGTTTTCTGCAGGAGAAGTTTGGTCATCTGGTGAATGACGTTTCGGGAGGCACCCTGTCGGTGCTTGTGGCCATGTTGCGGAATCCTCTGGCGTTTGTTCAGGCGATCGTGTCTCCCCCTGGCGCCACACTCGGCTTCCTGTTGGGACTGAGCCTGCCTCTGCTGCTGATTCCATTGCTGTCGGTTGATGCAGCCTTGCTGGTGGCGGCACCCCTGTTGATCGCACTGGTGTCACAAGGGCGCTCGGCACTGTCAGTCACGCTCCGTTANGTGCTGGCCCTGGTGCCTGGTCTCTACCTGGGCTCTGTTCTCTGGTGGCAGCGCCATCCCTTGGTCTGGTCGAGGCTGTGGATTCGTCGCTGCTGGGTTGGTGCCTTGGCACTCGGTCTCACCCTCACCCTGGTGAGCAACCCCCACCGCAGTCTTTCGGCGCTGATTCCGGACAGTTTTGTCCCTTGGGTTCACATCTCTCCTTCGGCCATGTGGCAACGGGGCGAGGCAGCTCGCGAAGCCCTCGCGCTGATTCCAGCCGATGCTTCCGTGGCCGCAGACACTCCGCTTCTCCCATCTCTGGCCCAGCGGGAGGTGGTGATTCGATTCCCGAAATTCTTCTCCTATCGGGATCGACGGGGGGATGTTCAGGACGTCGATTGGATCGCTGCGTTTCCNGGCCANTACAGCCCCATGGCTCCGGTGTTCAAAGACGAGCGCAAGAAGCAGAAGTCGATTCGGCGCAAATTGCAGGAACTCACGGCAACAGGGAGCTATCAGTTGGTCCGCTGTGAGCGTGGCGTGGTGATCCTGCATCGTGTGGCTGAGCAAGGATCAGATCGTCCAGTCCGTTCTGGCCCTTCCAGTTCTTGCCCCTGGCTTGGTTAAGGGCTCCGGCGGGGCAGGTCTTTGAGCGGGATCAGGTACGTGTTGCTGATCGGATCCACCCAGCTTCCCGGGGTGGACGCTGCCAGCTCCTGCAACGCCAGGCGCCGCTGTTCGGGCATCGGGCGGTACATCTTTTCCCATTGGAAACTGCCGGCCAGATGGGTCGCTCCGGCGGCATCCCATTCTGCAAAACGCTTTGGATTCAATTGTTTGGCAGAGATCAGCCACCCCTGGCGGCGCGCCAGATTGAGCAGGGTTGGATCCGTGCTGGTCACGCTCACGATGCGTGCTTCGGGGGGCAGCGTCTTGCGGATGTTGAGGGCCAGCGGAAGCCAGTCNCGGGCCTGCCGTTGCTCGATCGCCCAGTAATCCAAACTCAGCACCGTGATGCTGATGGCAAACCAGAGCACCAGCACAGCCATCGGCTGCCAACGCAGGCGACGGTCCTGTTGCTGCCACCCCCGCTGCCAGTGCTGCCAGCCAAGCCCGACCAGGGGGCTCATGAACAGCAGCAGTGGCAGTTGGTAGTAGTCGTGAACCGTGCTGGAGCGCATGGTGGCGATGGTGCACAGCGCCAGGCCGGCGAGTCCACTGATGGCGATCCTGCCGCCAGCGCTGGTCCAGCTCTGGCGAATGCCGAGCACCAGGAAGGGCAGGCCCACAACGGCCAGCAGGCGGATCACAATNCGAACGGCCAGGTTGAACCAGCTTTCTGCGGACAGCAGCAGATCAAGGCTGCTGCGATCGGAGTCCGATCCCCAGAAGCCGAAGCTCAGACCACTGCTTTGTCCCAGCTGGTGGGCATGCCAATACCAACCGCTCACCACCAACAGNGTGCTGGCCAGATAGATCCAGAAGCCCGGACNGCGAATCAGTCCAAGGAAGCGCTGCAGCATCCGGGCCGGCGTTTCCGCTTCGGAATGGGGATCGGGGATCAGCTGCACGATCAACAGTGGCAGGCCCAACCAGAGCAGGGGAAGCACTTTGATCAGTGCGGCTGAGGTGAAGCCAATCCAGCTCAGGACCAAGGCGGTTCTGGAGCGATGCTGTCGCCAGAGGCTCATGCATTCCAGGGCAGCCGCTGCACAGAACAGCAGCAAGGCTTCCGCCTGAAAGGTGCGCCCGAAGTACACGCTGAGGGGCGCAACAGCGAACACCACCCCACCCCACCAGCCGGCGGTTGGGTTGAACCAGCGTCGGCCCAAGCGGATCACCAGCCAGATGGTGAGACCGCTGCAGACCACCGAGAGTCCCCTCCCAAGCCATTCCTGAACACCGAAAAGTCCGTAAACGCGGCTCACCAGAAACGGGTAGAGCGGGAACTCCGATTCCACGAAGCCTGGTGTGGCTCCTCCCCAGTCGATCTGCGGCAGCCAGATCGGCGTTGCCGACGCATGAAAGTGGCGTGCCATCGCGGCGGTGTCGGCTTGCCGCCAGCTGTGGATGCCAACGATGGGCATCCAGATCTGAACCAATCGCAGNAGGGTCCCGAGAAGGATCGGGAACCATGGCGTTGCGGTGATGGTTGNCCGCCCCGAAGACGGGAGTGGACGGCTGGTCAGGGGTGGGCTGCTCAAGGCTGACGGCCCTTACGGGGTGTTCCAGACAAACCGCGATGAGGCCGCATAGTTCCAGATGTAGACCACGACAATGCCAGCGAGCTGAGCCAGCACCGCATGCTCCTGAATCAGGGCATAGAAGCCGGAGGCAAGCCCGATATTGGCGAGGGCCGGGAGCGAGGCCACCAGAAGAAACTTCAGCAGACCCTGGATTAGCTGGCGACCGCTCTGGCGGCGGTCGCGGAAGGTGAGCGCATTGTTCACCAGGTAGTTCGAACTGGCCGCCGTCAGCACAGCAATGGGCAGAGCCTGCTGAAAACTCAGGGCGAACAGGCCCATCAGNAGTGAGGTGGTGATCAGCTGAACCAGCACGCCACTGGCNCCCACCAGCCCGAAACTGATGGCCCGTCGCGGCAGCAGTCGCATGCTGGCCGTGTGCAGCAGAGACACCAGAAAATCCCAGAGCACGGCCACGTCCAACTTTGAGCTGCCGTGAAGGCGGGGCTGGAAGCGCAGTGGAATTTCTCCCGTGCGCAGCTGGCCATGGCTGATGGACAGCAACTCGTACAGAAATTTGAATCCGTTCACATCCACCTGGCGGATCAGCGGCAGGCAGCGTTCCAGGTTGAGGGCGAAAAAACCACTCATGTAATCGGTGAGATGCCGGTAGCTGTTCGGCAGGGTGCGACGGGCCAGATGGTTGGCCAGGGTGGAGCCGTCCGTGCGTCGGTCGCTGAGGCCATGGATGGCTGAATGGTCGAGAAATCGGCTGCCCGCCACGAGATCCAGCCCGTGGTCCTCCAGCATTTGAATGGCGTCGAAGACGGAGGANGGCTCGTGCTGTCCGTCGCTGTCCATCACCATCGCGATCGGATGGATGGCAGCAATCAACCCCTCTTTGATGGCGCTGGCCAGTCCTGAGCGTCCCACCCGCTGGATGATCCGAACCCTGGCGTCGGTTCTGGCCAGTTGGCGCACGGTTTCTGCCGTGCCGTCCCTGGAGTCGTCATCAACCACCAGCACCTCCAGGGGCCAGTCCGGGTGAAGTTCCAGAAGCGAGGCAATCACGCTGCGGATTGAGCCGGCTTCGTTGTAAGTGGGCAGAACGATGGAAAGACCTTGATGTCGCTGGGCTTCTCCGGCGGCCTGCTTCGACGACACAACGTTCCGCGATCGGGCTCAGGCTACCGACAGTCCAGCAAAGTCCAGCGNTCAANTNTGGCCGCAATCGGGCAGTTCAGTCCTTGCTTTTGGCTGAGCACCCAGCCATCGGCCCCCTTGTCGTAACGGCGGATCCGTTGGCNGGCATACCAATTCAAGCTGGGACGCTCATCGAACCCCTGAAGCAAAACGGGCGATCCAGTGCTCTGTCGAGCCAGGGCAGCCGCCGGAGCGACGGGCCAGCTTTCGTTGAGTTCCCAAATCCACAGGGGCGATAGGAACAGCAGAGCCAGGGCGANGACATTGCCGCAGACCAGACTGATCACTCCGCGACGCCGGGTCTCGACCTGGCGGCCCTGCAGCCACCATCCGCCCAGGCTCCACCCGAGGCCAAGGGCAGCGGCAAGCCAGCGATAGGGGGCCAGAAATGCAGCAACNGAACTGAAGCTCAGGCNCCAGAGCAGCAACAGCANGAGCCCCGCTGCCCACCAAACACGAGANAGGCGTTGCAACCAGAGCCGAGCTGGTGGATTGGCTTGCGCGTCCGTAGGAAGGGGTTGCTCCACCAACCAGGCCAACAGCGGGCCACACAGCAAGGCCATCGGCAGCCAAAGCGGATGGCTGTACCAGGGCAACTGGGTTTTGAGTGGAAGGATGGCCGCGGACAGCATCAAAAGCGTTGCCAGCGTCCAGCGTCCCCATGGCGTTGATCTGCAGCGCCAGGCCCAGATCACNGCAAAGGGAACCAGCACAAGCCAGGGCCAGCCACCCTCCATCAGTTCAATCAAGGGCACGCGCCACCCCAGATCACTCCCTTCGCCGGCGGCAAACAGCACCCGTCCTGCACCATCGCCATTCCACATCCACAGGGCCTGACTGCCTCGGATTTGGGCATGCCAGAGGTGCCAGGCGCAACCCGGNAGCAAGCCCGCCACCCCTGGAACGATCACCTGCAGGACGCTCCAGCGGCGCCATTCCCGTCCCCAGAGAATCGCCAGCCCTGAGGCGGCAAGAGCCGGCAGCAGCAANGGTGCCTTGAGCAGCAGCATGGCGCTAGCCATCAAGCCCGCCAGCAGGGCCCATCCACCGGTGCGTGGGCGGTCGCCCAGTTCAACCAGTGACAACCACAGCACAGCCATGGCCGTGAGTTGGCTGCCATCGAGCATGGCCAGGCGTCCGTGACGGGCGATCGGCAGCAANGTGAGCAAGATGGCGCTGGTGGCCACGGCACTGGTGCGATCGCCAGGGCGAAGCTTCCATTGCAGCAAGCCCCCCAGTGGCACCACCAAGGCCGAGAGCACCGCTGGAACCAGTCGGATTGTGAAGTCCGAAGGCAGTGCTGAGCCGNTCGGACTGAGACGAATGGCGGCCGCGATCAGGAGGTGCAGCCCAGGCGCTTTGTTGAGGTAGGGATCTCCCCAGAGCGTGGGCAGGAACGGTGCTTCGCCGAGCCCCTGGCTGAATTCCATGGCGACCCGCGCCACCGTGGCTTCATCNAAATCCCGCAGGGGAAGATTGCCGAGCCCAAGCAAGGCCAACCCGATGGCCACCGCGCCGAGCAGCAGCAGAGGCGTCCAGGGCGGTGATTCGGTCGTGGATATGGAGCGCATCAATGCCCCAGATCGTGGTCAAGTTTGAGTATGGTCCGGATGTACAGGATGCAGCGACGTGAGTTGGAAACGTCTCCTTCGGGATGGCGTTTTGAATTCGAAGGCGGAGCCGGCATTCACAATCCTTCAGGAGGAGGTGTCCATGATTTCCAGTTGTCTTATCAAGGGTCTGCTGATCGCGGAGAACGCCGGCTGAACGGCGCCTTCTGACTGATCATCCGGTTCCGCGGCAAGAGCGGACCCGGCGAGAGCCCCCGGCCAGTTCACTGGTCGGGGGCATCGTTTTTTGGTCATGTCTTGCGCTTGCGGGGATCAAGCGGAAGNGGGCGCTGCAACACGTCGTCCAGNTTCTGCTCCANTACGGGNTGGATCGAGCCTTGGCGTTGCAGCACGACAACACCGTCNTTCAAGGCCTGCACGGCATAACGGTTGCGGTGTTGTTCCAGCCAGCGACGGCTGCTGCGCAACTGGCGCCAGTCGCTTCTGAAAGCGACGCCATAACGCTCGATCAGGTCGAGGTCCACGGCGACCCAATCCACGGGTTGCTCTGTTCCGAAGTCGTCCACAAAACGGGTGATGGAGGGGAAGCGAACCAAGGCGCGGCGCTGGGCCAGCAGCGGGATCAGGGGCGTGTTGGCGGCGACACTGGCCTGGTTGGGAATCACTTGAAGTGCTTCTCGGGCTGCGGCGCCGTGCTGCCATTGGCGGACCGGTGCGCTGTACACCCAGGGTTGAACGCTGTCCGGGATGAGGAAGGACAAGCTGCGATGGGGGTTGCTGCTGATGGTGAGCAGCAGTGAGAGCGTCAGTGCAGCCCCCCAGGCCAAGCGGGTACGTGGTCCGGGGCTGGCCTGCGGCCGGCGCTCCCACCAGAACAGGGCTCCGAGCGCGAAGCCCGGAACCACAAGCAGGGTGTAGCGGATGGTGATGGACAGGGGGTCATTGGCGCCCTGGGCCAGAAACAGCCCCAACAGGCTCGGTCCCGCCAGCANCCAGGTGTCGAGGCTGATCAGGGGGATGAACAGGAACGGCAGGCCATGGCCGAGCAGATAGAGCACGGTCTGCCCCGGTGGATCCAGCAGCTGGTTCAGCAGCAGCAAGGGTTGGCTGAGGATGCGCTGCACCACGCCGAGACTGCTGCTGCCCTCGCCTTGATGGTCGCCGAGGTACTGGCCGAAGTTCTCCACCATGAACCGTTTGGCGTTGTCATCGGAGAACAACGGCATCAATCCATTCGTGCTGAGCACCACCCAGCCGCCNCCCCACNNGATCAANNCAAGGGCGAGGGGCCAGCGGCTGCGTTCCCGNACCAGCAACCACAACCCCACAGCCACNAGCAGCACGCCNGTGTCCTCTCGGATCAACGGCAGCAGCAGGGCTGCGCTCAGGGTCAGCCAGCGGCATCGGGCCACAATTCCTAGCACCAGGCTGAACACCGCNACAGGCAGCTGGCAGAGATCGGTGAAATTGCCCAGGGTGGGACCGATCAGGGCATTGCCGGCGAAGTAGCCACTGGTGATCCATGTGGCNGTCCGNTCNGGCACGAGGCGGCTGGCAAGGCGGTAGAGCACGAGTCCTGCCGCAGTGATCAAGGCCACATGCACCAGCGGCAAAGCAGCTCCCCCGAACAGTCCCAGCAGGGGAGCCCAGATCAGCAGGGTGGGCGTGANGTGTTGACCCAGGCGTGCATAGGTCACATCCGGCAGTTGTCCCGCNTGTTCCACATTTGTGGACAACTGGGAGGAGAGGGTGCTCTGGAAGGGATGGCCGTGGAGNCTGTTCCACANCACCTGCTGAAAGATGCCCTGGTCGTAGCTGGCGAGGAGCACCCAGGACCGCCAGGCCTGCAGGCCGAGGGTGACGACCGCAAAAACCGCAGCGATCACGAGGACCCGCCGAGCACCTGAAGAGGTCATCGATGCTGACGTGCTCGAACGGTGTTCAGCTTCGCAATCCCTGCCAAATATGAATCGCTGACACCACCGACGGATTGGTAACAATTCAAACTTTTCTGTGCGCGCCTGGTCCAATCTGATACCAGTCGGCGTAAAGACCGGCACATCGTTCCTGGTTAAGGGAAGGTAAGCGTGGACGATGTTGGGATGGCGCTGTTGCGCCTACTTTCCTGTGTGAGGATCCAATGAAGCTTTTCCAGCAACTGCTGGTGGCTCCTGCTGCTATCGGCCTCATGGCCGCTGGCGCCAGCGCCGCTGAGCTCAACATCAACGGTGTTGCTGAATACTCTTCTTCGAAGAGTGATCAGGTCACCAGCGTCACTCAATTCTCTGACGTCTACCCCACGGACTGGGCATACCAGGCTCTGAGCAACCTGGTTGAGCAGTACGGCTGCGTTGCGG
>NHIA01000005.1 GCA_002170825.1 Cyanobacteria bacterium TMED177 | reverse complement strand
GCACGGCTCGTCGCGTCACCATCAACAAGGACACCACCACCATCGTTGCCGAAGGCAATGAGGCGGCTGTCGGCGCGCGATGCGAGCAGATCAAGAAGCAGATGGACGAAACCGACTCCACCTACGACAAGGAGAAGCTGCAGGAGCGTCTGGCCAAGTTGGCCGGTGGCGTGGCTGTGGTGAAGGTGGGTGCGGCGACCGAAACCGAGATGAAGGACAAGAAGCTTCGTCTCGAAGACGCCATCAACGCCACCAAGGCGGCTGTTGAGGAGGGCATCGTTCCTGGCGGCGGCACCACCCTGGCGCACCTCGCCCCTGCCCTTGAGCAGTGGGCCACCTCCACCCTCTCCGGTGAGGAGCTGATCGGCGCCAACATCGTGGCTGCGGCCCTGACGGCTCCGCTGATGCGCATTGCCGAGAACGCAGGTGCCAACGGCGCTGTCGTGGCTGAGAACGTCAAGTCCCGCGCTGGTGCCGAGGGCTTCAACGCTGCCACCGGCGANTACGTCGACATGCTGGCNGCCGGCATCGTNGATCCCGCCAAGGTGACCCGCTCCGGNCTGCAGAATGCCGCNTCCATCGCNGGCATGGTNCTGACCACCGAGTGCATCGTGGCTGATCTGCCCGAGAAGAAGGAAGCAGCGCCTGCCGGCGGCGGCATGGGCGGTGGCGACTTCGACTACTGATCCAGAGCTGGGTCGATCCCTGCCCCCCGCTTTGGCGGGGGGCTTTTTGTTTGTAAAGCCTGTTTTATTCAGTCGTTTGATTCATTTGGGGTTTTCCAGTTACGTGAAAATCCAGTATTTTGGGGATACATTGTGTTTTTGATGACTGTTGGCAATGCATCCCGCCAGCTGAATATTTTGCATTTATTGGATACATTTTTCTGAGCGATAATAGACGAATGACAGTACAGGTCGCTGACCAGTTTTCCTCTCAAGTGAGGAGCTGCATCGTCGGCAAAGCGGCCAACAATGGGTGAGTCGAGGCCAGAGTCGATGACCTCAAACCCCAGGGCTTCGTTGAACATGCTTTCGAGAGCAGTTGAATTGAATTGAAAGAAATGCCAAGGCAGTTCATGTTCTGAGTAAGAAAAATGTGTTTCAATCGCAACATGTCCGCCAACCTTTAAAACCTTTGAGATTTCCTCTGCAACAATCCATGGCATAGCTAAATGTTCAAAAACTGCAAAAGAGAGCACCAGGTCAAAACTTTCTCTCTCGAAATATTCGGAAAGCTTGTGGGCATCGGCAACGAGATCAACATTTTCACCATCGATGATATCGATTCCGGTGTATTGAACATCAGGAAAGAAGCGTCTCCAATGTGCTTGAGAGGAGACGCAGCGTGATCCGATTTCGAGAACCTTCGTGGTTGGGCTGTTGAATTGTGCGGCCCATCGATGGATCTGCCCATGTTTTCCGATGGACGATCGCTTAGTTGGCGATTGGAAAAATTCGGCATCCTCACTTGATGGGATGCCATGGCTCAAATGGTTTAAGATCAGTTGGCATATGTTGAGGGGAGAAACATGTCGAGGAACCTTGTTGTGTTTACGAAATTTCCTGATTGATATGCTGCCAGCGTATTCAGGTTTCTTTTCTTTAAAAAAATGATAGGGAGAGCAAAATCTATTTTCTTGAATGCCGGCTTTGAGGAAATGCTCTTTTGCGGAAGCCTTATTTAAGTTTGAAATATCCGGGTAAGATCTTGTGTAGAAATTGTGGTTGAACTTAAGGCTCTTTGCAAGTGATTCTAGCTCAGTTGGTGTTTGTCTTCTGGCTTCATTCATGATGTTGATGTTTCGGATTAGTTTGTTGTCCAATTCTTGATTGGCTCGGTCCTGTAAGAGCCTGTTGGACTGATAATATTGGTGTGACGCCATTATCTCATGGCTGGATCCCTTCAGCTTCAAGTGTGTCGTGCTCTCTTGTCTGTCATGCCGTTGCTGTTCTCTTGGCTATATGGAGTAAAAGTTAATCGGATGGTTGTTGTGTGAGCACCGCGCTATGCATCTAATAGTGTGATGGATTCTTTCATGACGCTGAATTTGTCTTTTTGTCTGATAGAGGGTGTTAAGTTGGTAGAAATGCATTGTAAGCAAGGATTTGATACCTACTCTTGTCATTCATGTCGGAGCTCAGAAGTGTGGGTCTACGACAATTCAACATGCCCTCGCAAATATTGTTTCATTTGTTGATCAGGATGTTTTGAAATTCAGAATTTTTCCTGCCGAACTCGCTGATCGTATGCATCAAGAGTGCGGGTCTGTATCTAACCAAGAAATTGATCTGCAATTTAATGGGCTCATAAGGAAGAATTCTTGTTTAATTCTGAGTAATGAGCTGCTTGGCAATTATCCAGACGTTGTCGCGCAATTAGCTAAGCGCGCAAGAGAACTCTTTCCGACGGGGCGCATCCTCATCATTGGATACACTCGAGCCCAGTATTCTTACTATGTATCAGAGTACAAGCAATGGTATTTTCGGGCCAGACCAGTGCTGAGGAGTGATATTGATTTTTTCCGGAGAAAAAATCTACTGCCCGAGAAGTTTTTGCCTTTTGAGAGAAGGATGTTTATGAATTCTATTATGAGTTTTCGTAAGCGTCGACAACCTGATTGGGATATGTATTACAAGTCTTTGGAAGCTGCTTTTGATTGCAGTGATCATATAGAGATTCATAGCTCCCATATTCCCTTGCCTGAATTAAATTATCCATTGCTAGACGATTTTTTTCAGAAGATGAATTTGGCTATTAGTGAAATGAGTATCTTGCAAAGTTCTCCTGATTGTTTGAATTCTTCATTTAATCCATTGTTTTGCGAATCTGTTGCCCTGAGTCTTTGTGATCAGTCGATTGACTCATCCCATTGGCCTGGACCTCATGAAAATAATCATCTCATTGAACAGGCTTCTAATCTATTCATGATGCGCCATGATCACGATTCCCTTGAACAGCTCGCGGGTTCGTCAAAGCTGTTTAAGAGTATGAATGCTGCTATCACGATGAATTTTACCAATTCCAATGCAATGTATTGCCAACGATTTGGGATTGATGAAAGGTATTTCGGCGATGGGCAAGATGAGGATGTGTCTGTCTCTAAAGAGCAACTTTTCGAGATTGTGCGGCAGGTTCAAAATTCTCGGGACATCAAAAAAATTGATGATTACAAGCAACAGCTGCTTGGCGGGCTAAAGCGTGTTGAATATATTTTTGGATAGTCTATTTGTTGGGGATGCTTTTGTGTGCGATTTGCGGGAGTTGATCCGCGGAAGTGTTTCAACATTGACCTGCTAATGCCTGAGTTTCGCTTCTGGAGCTTTGGACTGAGATATCAAGTTCATCAATGGCTCAATTAAAGAGCAAAGTTTTTCGGCGAAGGTTGCTGGTTCGGCTCAAACGTGTTGCTCTTCTTCTTGAGCAAGATAGAAGCTTTTAATGCCTTGCTGAAGTAACTCAGTGGAGGCTTCGGCGCGTGCCATTGTTTAACTCAGCCAACCGGCGCTGAGAATCACCGCGAGGGTCAGAAAGATCGCCAGGCAGGTCCAGGTGACCCGGTTGAGTGTTGCTTCAGCGCTGCTGGCACTGCTGAACATGGAGCTACCACTGGCTGCCAAACCACCCATTCCATCGCCCTTGGGGCTGTGCAGCAGCACCAGGATGATCAACAACAGGCCGGTGCCGATCCAGGTCCAGGACAGGATGGTGGTGAGCATCAAACGGAAAGGGGAAAACGGGCGGAAAGGGGCGAGCGGTCCAGCTTGGACACAGGGGCGATCAGGCTGTGGCCGGTCATGGCCTCCGGTTGGGGCAGGTTAAGGATCTGCAGCAGGGTCGGGGCGATGTCGGCCAGGCCGCCGTCGTCGCGAAGGCTGATGTCGTTGCCATGGCCCGGGAGCTTTCGCTGTTCACCCTCCACCAGAATGCAGGGGACTGGGTTGGTGGTGTGGGCGGTCCAGGCCTGGCCGTCNGGGCCTTGCATCAGTTCGGCGTTGCCGTGGTCGGCGGTGATCAACATCGTTCCACCCCGCCTGCCAACGGCATCCAGCAGCCGGCCGATGCACCGATCCACCGTGGCAATGGCCTGGGTTGCAGCGTCCATGACACCGGTATGCCCCACCATGTCTGGATTGGCGTAATTAATCACGATCAGGCTGTAGGCCCCCTGNTCGATGGCCGCGATGCAGCTGTCAGTGAGCTGATCGGCCGACATCGCCGGTGAAAGGTCGTAGGTGGCCACCCTGGGGGAGGGCACGAGGTGACGCTCCTCACCAGGCAGGGGCTGTTCGATTCCCCCATTCATGAAATAGGTCACGTGGGGGTATTTCTCGGTTTCGGCGGTGCGGTACTGNCGCAATCCGGCTGAGGACACCACCTGTCCGAGCAGATCATCAAGCGGTTCCGGTGGGAAGGCCACCGAGACGGGCAAGTCCTGTTCCACCTGGGTGAANGTGACCAGGTCCAGNGCTGGTGTGTACNNGCGCTGGAACCCGTCAAAGTCAGGCAGGCAGAGGGTCTGCACGATCTGTCGCGCCCGATCCGGCCGGAAATTGAACATCAGCACGCTGTCGCCGTCCTTCATCCAGTCGTCAGACAACCGGACAGGTTCGAGAAACTCGTCGGTGACGCCAGCCGCGTAACTCGCATCCAACAGCTGCTGAGGGGTTTGACCGCTGACGGGGAGTGTGGGGTCGGTGTAGAGGTCGTAGGCCTTCTGCGTACGTTCCCAGCGTTTGTCGCGGTCCATCGACCAGTAACGGCCGCAGAGGCTGGCCAGACGACCGAGACCCGTTTCCNCCAGGGCCTGCTGTACGGATNTGATGTNGNCGGAGGCACTTTGNGTGGGCGTGTCACGGCCGTCGGTGATGGCATGCACCGCNAGCTTGCGAATCCCGGCAGACGCTGCCCAGTGGATCAGTCCGCAGAGGTGCTTCACATGGCTGTGGACCCCGCCGTCGGAGCAGAGTCCCAGNAGGTGCAGCGTTCCATCGCTGCTCGCCATCCGCTCCGCCAGCTCCCGCAGGGCCGGGGTGTCCTTCAACTGATCGTTGCGAACGGTGTCGCTGATGCGCACCAGTTCCTGGCGGATGATCCGGCCGGCTCCAATGGTCAGATGGCCCACTTCGGAGTTGCCCATCTGCTGATCCGGCAGTCCCACATGTGAGCCACTGGCCTGGATCAGGGTGTGGGGGTAGGCATGCCACAGGGCTTCCATCACCGGTGTATCTCCCTGCTGGATCGCGTTGTGCTCGCTCTCGCTGCGATGACCCCATCCATCCAAAATGGCTAGGACGACCGGGGCCACCCCTGGCTGATGTCCTGAACCGTTGGAAGTGCTCTGGTCCACGTAACCCCCCGCGCTCGTCGGTTCTTAAGGACTTTTGCAAAATCAACTTAACGCTCCGTGCGCCGACAAACCTCTCTTTCCAGAGATCACCACACCGTCATCGCTCCATGACAGACACGCCTGGCACCGATCGGGTCGAGATTTTGTCCGACCGGGAGTTGGGCCGAACCCTGGTNCGGNTGGCCACACAGGTGCTGGAAAGCGTNGATGACAGCCGCACCTTGATGCTNCTCGGCATCCCCACCCGTGGCGTTCAGCTGTCGCGGGTTCTGGCCCGTGAGCTGGAGCGCTTGAGTGGCCACGCCATCGCCCAGGGGGCGATCGATCCCACCTTCCACCGGGATGATCTGGAACGGATCGGCACCCGCCTGCCCCAGCTCACAACGCTTCCCAACAGCGTCGAAGAACGGCAGGTGGTGTTGGTGGATGACGTGATCTTCACTGGGCGAACCGTGCGTGCGGCGCTCGAGGCCCTGCAGGGCTGGGGGCGGCCCCAACGGGTGATGCTGCTGGCGATGGTGGATCGGGGCCATCGCGAGCTGCCGATTCAGCCCGATTTCTGCGGCCGCGTGGTGCCGACCCGACGCAGCGAGACGATCGAGCTGCGGCTCAGGGATGTGGATGGTGAGGAGGGGGTCTTCCTGAAGCGTCTCAACCGGCCGGAGTGAGTTCGTCGGCGCGGAAATGGGCCTTGTAGCGGCCGAAGGCCACGATCACCGGAAGGGTGGGGCTGATCACACGGCCTTTCCAGTCGTTCAACACGTTCACCACTTCACCGCTCTCACCCTTCATGTCGAAGGCTTCGCCGCGGTGCTGGGGGTGGTTGTACACCACAACTGAGGCTTCGACCGTCACCTTGTCTCCGACCTGCATGGACCTGACGTCTTCGTGGGGGCATTTTGTCACGCGCCCTCGGGGCTCTGCCGGCGGCAGAAACTCTCAGGGCCGTCTTCCTCAACGCTGCCCCCAAGGTCCTGGCACCCCGCTTCGAAGGCCGCCCAGGGGTCCAGACCCTTCTGCAGCTGACGTTGGACGGCGCTGTTCAAGGCATCTCCCGCGATCACATCGGCATGGGTGGAACCGTGCTGGTGGTGCTCCTGGCTGTCACCGATGCGGTCGATCGCCTCTTCCACCGCCAGCCGTTGATTTTTAGTCCGCTTCTGCCACCAGGGGTGATCTAGGCGGTTGAGGCTGTCGAGGGCTTCCCACCAGCGCTCCTTCTGGACCAGTTGGTCCAAGCGCTCCGCTTCGACCCGGTTGCGGTTCCAGGTTTCCCGAAGGCTGTCGCTGAAGCTGTGGTTACCCCCTGTTGCGGTGCTCCGGCGTTCGAGTGGTTCCAGCAGCGCGATGGCGCCATCGAGGTCCCCGGCTCTGAACTGGGCCAGCGCCTGCTCCCGCAGCTCCTGACGCCAGGTCTGCAACTGCTGTTGGTCCGCCTCATCGGCCTGGCCGGACTGCACAAGCTGCAATTGCAGCTGCAGGGCTTCAGCCCGTTCACCGGAGGCCCAGAGCTGTTCGGCCCGGCGCCGACGGCAGAGGGCCTGCTCCGCTGGTGCGCCATCGCCAAGCCATCGCAGGGCCGTGAGTTGTTCACTGGCCTGCAGGCAGCCGGTCCAGTCCTCGCTGGCGACGGATCGGCGCAGTCGATTCGGAAGCTGCCGTTCCCACAGCAGGGCCATGGCGCCGATGCCCAGCACAACCGCCAGGGTCGCCCCGACCCAGACCTTGAGCAGCAACTGGCGGCCTGGCGCCAAGGGGTATCGCAATCGCTGCCACTGTTCTATGGAGCTGATCCGATAGCTCAACCGCCCTGTGGACGGCCTGCTCAGCGGACGCCACCGAGGGTCTGATCCGGAAGCGCAAGGCCGGTGCGCAGATCGGTGACCGTCGCTTGCAACCTGGCTTCGCGGTCCACCGTCAGCCTCAGGCGAAGGCAGTCCTCACCGGCCTGACCCGGTGGATTCAGTGGCAGCACCACCGCCTGTTCAGGCCACGCTTGATGGCCGAGTTCGCCGTCTGGTTGCTGCTGGAGTGTTGGCAGGCCATTCACCTCGATCACGTTGAAGCGCCCTTCGGCCTGCGGTTCCGCCAGCACCAGTTCCAGTTCCGTCTGGCCGTCGCGGCTTGCCGCCATCACCAGGTCAAAGGGTTCCAGGCTCGGCCAAGGCTGTCCCGCCACGAACAGGGGGTGCCATTGGTGGCGCTGACTGCGCTGGTCCCAGGTGCGGATCGACACGCCATGTTGGAGAACATCCCGGATCGATACACCGGGTGTGAGGCTGAGCGCCCCCAGGGCGACGGCTTCCACCGGTGGCGGGGTCAGCAGAGGAGCGGGCGCTGTGTGTTCGGTCAACCAACGGCGCAGCCAAGGCAGTTGGGCACCGCCCCCGACCGCAACGACACCATCGAGTTCGCTCAGATCGCAGCCGTGGCGACGCCCGCCGGTNAGTGTNGCCTCNAACAACTGCTGCAGTGCGTCGCCCAGTCCACGNTCTTCCAGCAGTCGTTCCAGCTGGCGCCGGGACAGGCGCAACCGCTGCGTGCTGCCCTCGACCACCTGCTCTTCGAGTTCGGTCTGCTCCGGNAGCTCGGGATCGCTGAGGCGACATTTCAACCGCTCGGCCCCATTGAGCAGCGCTGGGCTCAGCGGTTGATCAGGACAGCAGCTGGCAGCGATCCAGCGATCGATGTCGCGGCCGCCCAACCGCAAGCCGGCCTTGCCGAGGACGTCGGCATTGCGCAACCGTTGTTTGCTGCTACTTCCAAGCTGACGCCCACCCAGCCTCAGCAGCTGAGCGATGGGTGCGGCCTTGCCCTCCCCACCCTGCAGGGCCACCAAGGCCAGATCCAGGGTGCTGCCGCCGAGATCCACCACCAGCATCCGGGCCCCGGGTGGCAGGCCGGCCCCGAGGGCCGCGGCCGTTGGTTCATCCACAAGNGCCAGCTCCTGCACCGGTAAGGACGCGCAGGCCTGCACCAACCAACGGCGGTAACTGCGGTAGCTCTCCACCGGAGCCGTGAGGACCAGACGCTCCACGGCGATGTTGTGCGGCAGGTGCGCCCAGATTCCTTGCAGCAGTTGTGTGCCGGCCAGGGCCGCCCGTCCCCCATCGTCGGTGTCGCTGCCGATCTGGCGTTTGAAGTCCATCGCGAGGCGTGGATCGTCCTGATCCGCCAGCCCGGCCTCCAGCACCTCCCGGCCGATCAAGGGCAGGCCATCGGTCTGCCAGAGCAGGCTCGGAACTTCTCCGGCACGCACACTGATCGGATCGAGATCCAGAAGCGTGGTGATGCCTTCTCCGGCNGCGGCGAAGGCCACCACGGTCGTGGNGCTGCCCAGGTCAACCGCCAGGGTTCCACGGGTGGGTGAATGCTGAAGCTTTTCTTCTCCCACGCGGGTCNNGACCGTGGCAGGTGCACGTTGAAGAGAGATTGAGACTAAGGGGCTTGGCCCGGATGGATCGACTGCAGCAGCTGATTTTTTCCTTTTACCGCGAGGACCCGCGGATGGAGGAGCTGCTGGAGCCTCTGCGGGACTGCCGCATGCGCCGCAGCTGGGGCAGCATCCGGATCGAATGTGTGGACGCGGATCACCTTGAGCAGGTGAGTGGGTTGCTGGGCCACCTGCGTCTGCCGCTGGCGGCTCTCGGGCTTGGCCGACAGATTGTTCTGCGGGTGCCTGGCTCGTTGCAGCGCAGTTATCCGATGCATGTGCCCTTCCACAGTGATCAACTGGCGTGAGGGCTGACGCTTAGGCTGAAGTGATGTGAATGGTTTGCTCGTGATTTCTGCAGGGGTGGATTCCAGAGACCTCGCCAAGCGCGGTGAAAGCCTGATCCGGCAATCCAGCAATCGNTATCTCACCACCGTNCGGATCGCCTTCCGGGCCAAGCANCGGCGTTTCGATGATTTTGATGGGCTGCTGGAGGAGTCGAGCGTGAAGCCGGTGCAGCGGGCCATCGTCGAGCTGAGCGACGAGCAGGATCAGCCGGACCTGCTGCCAGGCTGAAACTGTTGGCACACTGACGCACCAGCACCTTGATTCAGCAGGAGGGTCCCGGATGGCGTCTGGTCTGGGATTCAACCCGCACCGACTTCTGCGTGTTGATTGGTGGTGACGGATGGGCTGCGGAGCTGACCGAGCCCGAGTGGAGAGAACTGGTTGCTCTCACTGTTGAGCTCGACCACCAGCATCGAGTGCTGGTGGACCAGTTGATGGAGGAGGAGGCGATCGAGCTGGAGCTCGACCGTGGCGTCTGGTGGGGCTGCCTGGCTGGAGACCGACGCAGCTGGAGCCTGTCCGTGGTGCTGTCCCCTCTGGCGGGACGAGGCCTGGAAGGCCATTGGTCGGCCCCAGCAGCGGCCGCGATGGTCGCTGCGATGAGAACGCTCTGGGACCGCAGCATTGATCAGGGCAGCTGATCGTTTNGNGTTGATNGATTCATTCCACCTCGCCNNANGGGCTTGTGCACAGGTTTTCCACAGGGCTTGGCGCAGGTGCGCCTGNCGATNGTGCGCTTGTGGAAAAGTCGTTTCGGTCGCTGATCGCACTTGACGCTTGGTCGTGGTCCCGAAAAAGCTGGGCTGGCGCGGGCGGCCAGCGCTGGACTGCAGTCAGGGCCTTGGTCTCGGCCGGAGACGACTGAGACAGGTCGTGTGCGTCGCGCCCTTGACGCGCCCCTTGTCGTGTGGAGAACTGGTGTGCGATCCGGAGCGAGGAGATGCAAGCAGGTTCTGAACCGACGGCGGTGAGACACGACTGTGAGCTGGGCGAGAGCCAGTTAAGTGACAGTCAGCCAAGTGACAGCCANCNANNTGACAGCCAACTAGCTGACAGCCAACTANNTGANAGCCTTGTCAGTTTTCAGTCGGAGCTGCCGCTGCCTCTGCAGGAGGCGATGACTCGTTTCATCGAGCACCATCCCAATTGGGATCAATACCGGCTGGTGCAGGCTGCGTTGGCCGGATTTCTGGTGCAGAACGGCATCGCGTCCCGCGAGATCACCCGTGTTTACGTCGGCAACATGTTCCGACGCGAAACCTTGCTGCATGGCGTCTGAGTTCGGCAGCAGGCCATCAGCACCAGGGCGCTGAACGGCAGGCTCAGCAGAAGCCCGAGGCTGGCCCCCAGCAGGCCGAGCAGGTTGATGCCGATCAGCAAGCCCAGCAGAGCCAGCACCTTCAATCCGTTCTGGCGCACCAGCAACCTGCTGTGATCCATTGCCTGGAGTGCACGGTGGCCGTGATGCACCAGCAAGGGAAGCGCCAGCACCTGGCTGAACAGCCAGCTCGCCAGCAGCAGTCCGCCCAGGACCACCACCAGACCCGCCAGGGTGGTACTGATCTGCCCGACGGCCCAGCTCAAGGTCTGGATCAGGCCGATTCCACCCAGGAGCAGCAGCAGTTCCAGCACAACCAAGCCCGCGGCCTGTCGCACCAGCCAGGTCCAAGGCAGAGTCCGCCTGGGACTCTCCGCGGGTGGCAGCAGATCATCAGCAAGGCGCAGCAACGCCAGCAGGGGCAGCAACGGAAGGCACAGGCTGAGGATGACGGCCAGATCTCCCAGCCAGGGCACTCCGAGCTGCCGTAGATCCTCTCCAAGGACGGCCGGTCCAGCGGCGCTGATCAGCAGCAGAGCTGCCAAGCCGACGCAGCGCCAGGGTGCGACCCCGAAGCCGATCCAGGCCCGGGGCAGCAGTGTCACCAGAGGCAGCTCAGTGGAGGGGGCCAAGGCGTTCCAGCAGGTCCGCTGCGGTGTCGTCCGGAACCGGAAGGATCGACAGGCGGTTGCCCCGTTTNATCACCGGTAGTTGTTCCTCGCTGTANAGCANCCGCAGTTGATCCAGGCTCAGCATCTCCTTGAATTCCCCCAGGAACTTCAACCGCGCGCAGTCCCAGCGNGGAGANTCCTGCTTCGATTTCGGGTCGTGATANTTGGCTGCAGGATCGAACTGGGTCGGGTCCACCAACCCCGTTTCGATCACCTCCATCAGCCCGACGATGCCTGGAGGTTTGCAGTTCGAGTGGTAAAAAAACGCTTGGTCCCCAGCCTGCATCGACCGCATGAAGTTGCGGGCCTGGTAGTTGCGGATGCCGTCCCAAAGGGTGGACCCCTCCCGCCGGAGGTNGTCGATGCCATAGGCATCCGGCTCGCTTTTCATCAGCCAGAAGGCCACGTTCCGGTCCACGCCATNAGCACAACATCATCCAGGACTTGGGGACGAATGGAGACTGATTCGGTTCGATTGGTCTCAGCTGGACTGGTCCTGAACGGTTTTGATCAAGGTTCGGAAGTGATCCCCCCGCGCTTCGAAATCGCGGTATTGATCAAAACTGGCGCAGGCGGGAGAGAGCAGCACGCTGGCGGCCCCCAACGTGTCCACGAGGTGCAATGCCGCATCCACGGCCGCCGGTAACGCCTCAACCCGCTTCACCGCACCGCTGAAGGTTGATCCTTCGATCAACTGCTGCAATTCGGCTCCACCGGCGCCGAACAGCACCACGGCACAGGCCCGTTGGCTGAGTTGCCCCAGCCAGCCTGAAGCGTCTCCTTGCTTGGTCAACCCTCCGGCCAGCACAACCACTGGGCCTTGCATGGCCCGAAGGGCAACCTCGGCCGCGTCGTAATTGGTGGCTTTGCTGTCGTTGAACACGGCGGCGCCGTTGATCCGGCCGAGGGGTTCAAGCCGATGGGGCACGCCACGGAAGCTGCGCAGGGCGGCTTCGATCTGGGCCGGCTGCACGCCGATGGCTCGCGCGGCGGCGGTGACCAGAAGCAAGTTCTGGCGGTTGTGGGCGCCCGGCATGGCCAGGGCTTCGGCCGCAAATAGGCTCTGCTGCTTATCGCGCACCATGCCGCTGGCATCGATCCACAGGTCTGCCGGCTGGCCTCCGGGGTTGGGTCCCTCTGCGCTGACCCACACGCCACCGGCCCAGGTTTGGCGTTGCCGGCGCAGATCCGGATCGTCGGCGTTGAGGATGGCTGTGTCGGANTGCTCGAGCAGNCCACGCTTGATGGCCCGGTAGGCATCGAGGTTGCCGTGGCGCTCCAGGTGGTCCGGGGTGAGGGTGGTCCAGATGCCGATGCGCGGACGGATGCGGCGCGCTGCCTCGATCTGGTAGCTGCTCAGCTCCATNACCAGCCAGTCCGGTGGTGNGGTGCCGGGTTGTTGCAGGCTGAGCGCCATTTCGGCGGCGGACACCCCCATNTTTCCTCCCATGGGGGCCANGAGCCCGCTTGCGCAGAGCACATGGCTGAGCAGATGGGTGACGGTGGTTTTGCCATTGGTGCCGGTGATCCCGACCCAGGGGATGTGCCGCAGGGCATCCCAGGCCAGGGCCATCTCTCCATCCACCTCAACACCGGCCTGNCGCAGTTGCAGCAGGGTGGGGTGATCCCAGGCAATGCCCGGGCTGATCACCACCTGCTGGAGCTGATCGAGCCAGGGGGTGAAGCTCTCGAACACCAGTGGCGTGTTGAGCTGCACGGCGATCCCCTGCTGGTGCAGCTGATGCGAGCGCTCTTCCAGCGCCGCTCCATGGCCCGAGTCGATCACGGTGACGTCTTTGCCGCTGGCGTTGAGCAAACGAGCGGCGCCTTGGCCCGAACGTCCCAGCCCCACCACCACCGTCTGCCCCATCAATCAAACTTGAGCTCGTCGGGCGCAGTGTACGGACAATCCCTCTGGAATAATTCAAAACAATTGACTTGAATTGTT
Source organism: Cyanobacteria bacterium TMED177 (assembly GCA_002170825.1). Taxonomy (GTDB): domain Bacteria; phylum Cyanobacteriota; class Cyanobacteriia; order PCC-6307; family Cyanobiaceae; genus Parasynechococcus. Next base: position 34,400 of record NHIA01000005.1, on the reverse strand, counting down.
CGAATTAAATGAAAAGAGAGCGAACCCGATTCGCTCTTATGAATATTGCAAATGGGCGATACTGGATTTGAACCAGTGACTCCTACAATGTCAATGTAGTGCTCTACCCCTGAGCTAATCGCCCGCGTCGATCACATCCAGCGTGCTCTGCCGGTTGTTCTCCGAAAGAGACCATAGCAGCAGGCCTGGCGGGCTTAGCTCCGCATCAGTTCCACCCGCCAGCGTTCCCGTTTTGTGAGGGTGCACGACAGCACTTCCAGCGTGCCGCGATCCTGAAGTTGCAAGCGATCCCCCACCTTGAGTTCGCGACTGCCCTGACGCACGGCTTCCCAGTTCAATCGCAGTCGTCCGGTCTTGATCTGGCTCACCACCTTCGAGCGCGACAGGCCAAAACCTGCCGAGGCGATCGCATCGATGCGGCAGGAGGCTTCCACGGTTGTGAGACGCCGCGGGGTGCGCTGGGCTGGCAGCTGCAGCTGATCAGTCGCCAGATGTTCGCAGCGGATCTCCACATCCCGAAGCAGGCCGCGGCGCTCATGCAGGCGGTGGGCGCCTTCCGGGGTGAGCAGCCCCTGACCGCCACGGTCGCCGCGCACCCAGAGATCGCCGATNTCACCCGCCTCGGCGCCGAGATCCAACAGGGCNTGGCGNAGATCCGCCGGGCTGAGGGGGTCAAACAGGAAGTTGCCCTCGATCAGCAATCCGCTGATCGGCACCGGTGCGTTCGGCGGNTCGTCTCGGCGGTGGCACAGCAGTCGGCAGCGCTCCGCTCCGGGATGGCCCCCGTCGTGGTGCCAGCTCAATTCGCTGAGNCCACCCAGACGTTCGCGCGCCTCTTCCTGCAATGGNGCATCGAGAAAGGGGCTCCAGGCTGGCTGCCANGTGCGCAGCACCTGCTCGGCCAGGTCCAGGAGTGCGCTGAGACCTNATGGGTCGCGGGCCTTGTGCAGCAGTGCGTCCCGCGGCAGCGTCACAGGTCGTTCAGGCGCACCACTTGCTGCGGACGGTTGCGTTGCACCACCTGCCAGGGGGCTTCAATGCCGTTGGGGGTCTCCACAACAACAAGCCAGGAGCCCTCATCCCGCCGGTTGCGCAGAATCCGCACCCCCGCTTCGTTGTCGGAATCGACGCTNGCCGCTGCGGCATAGCTGCCCATCAGGCCCGACCCCATGCCCAGCAGCCCGCCGATCAGCGCCTCCCCCCAGCTGCCGAAGGCCGCGAACGTGGTGAGGTTGGTGATCTTGGTGAAGGTCACACCGGCGAGAAAGCCAAACGGCATCAGCCAACGGGCCATGGCCTTCTGCCGCCGCTGACGGGTGATGTTGGGGCTGAGCAGGGCCACCTGGTCGATCGCGTTCCCCTCGGGTGGGATGGCCTGACACTTCAGGAGCGGCACCGCCGTTTCCCGCAGTTGCTGCGTCAGTCCTTCTGCCGCCGCTTGATCCGGGAGCACCACGACGCAGACGGGCATTCGCACACAGCTTCAGACTTTGAATTCTGAACCCTGTCCTGCGATCAGCAGGGGCTGTGGATGCCGATCCCTAAAGTTCGGCGCGGCAATACCGCGCCCAGCGATGAGCAAAGTTCTGGTTTCCGACCCGATTGATCAGGCCGGAATCGACATCCTCAGCCAAGTGGCGCAGGTGGATCTGCGACCGGGCTTGGCTCCGGAGGAGTTGGTCAATGTCATCGGCGAGTACGACGCGCTGATGATCCGCTCCGGTACCCAGGTGACGGCTGAGGTGATCGCTGCCGCCTCGCGNCTGAAGATCATCGGCCGCGCCGGCGTCGGCGTCGACAACGTCGATGTNCCGGCNGCNACCCAGCGGGGAGTGCTGGTGGTCAATTCCCCTGANGGCAACACCATTGCNGCGGCNGAGCATGCCCTGGCGATGATGCTCACCCTGTCNCGNCATGTTCCCCAGGCCCANGCNGGCATGCGGGCNGGCAANTGGGANCGCAAGAAGTACGTCGGCAACGAGCTCTACAAAAAGACGCTNGGNGTGGTGGGTCTNGGCAAGATCGGCTCCCANGTCGCNCGNGTNGCNNNGGCNATGGGCATGGANGTGATCGCNTACGACCCNTTCATCNCCNCCGANCGCGCCCAGCAGATGCAGGTGCGGCTNANCGAGCTGGATGAGCTGTTCCGNNNNGCNGATTACGTGACNCTNCACATCCCCCGCACCAAGGACACCGAGAACCTGGTGAANGCGGANCTGCTGCGCACGATGAANCCCACNGCNCGNATNGTGAACTGCGCCCGCGGTGGCGTGGTGGATGAGGCCGCCATCGCTGAAGCCATTCAGAACGGTGTGATCGCCGGTGCCGGCCTCGATGTGTATGCCAGCGAACCCCTGGCGGAGGATTCACCGCTGCGGGCGGTGGAGCGCGGCCTGGTGCTGACGCCCCACCTCGGCGCCTCCACGGAGGAAGCCCAGGAGAACGTGGCCATCGATGTGGCGGAGCAGATCCGTGATGTGCTGCTGGGTCTGCCCGCCCGCAGCGCCGTGAACATTCCCGGCCTCAGCGCCGAGATCATGGAGCGGCTCAAGCCCCACCTGCAGTTGGCGGAAACCGTCGGCCGCCTCGTCAGCCAGCTCTCCGGCGGCAAGGTGCAGGAGCTGGAGCTGCGGCTCCAGGGTGAATTCGCCAGCCATCCCTCTCAGCCGCTGCTGATCGCATCCCTCAAGGGGCTGCTGGGGGCCGTCCTGGGGGACAGCATCAATTTCGTCAATGCCTCCCTGGAAGCCAAGGCCCGTGGCATTCGCGTGCTGGAGGTGAAGGACGAAGCCAGCCGTGATTTCGCCGGCGGCTCCCTGCAGATCACCAGCCGTGGTGATCAGGGCAGCCGCAGCGTGACCGGAACGGTCTTCGCCGATGGCGACCTGCGGATCACCAGCATCGATGAATTCCCGGTGAACGTGACCCCNAGCAGCCACATGCTGTTCACCCGCCACCGGGACATGCCCGGCATCATCGGCCAGNTGGGNTCNATGCTCGGTGCCCACAACGTCAACATCGCGGCGATGCAGGTGGGNCGCAAGATCGTGCGCGGCGATGCGGTGATGGTGTTGAGCATCGATGACCCGATCCCTGCCGACCTGCTGGCGACCCTCACCGGCATCGACGGCATTCAGGAAGCCCATCCCGTCACCCTCTGATGTGGTGGCGTCTGACGATGGCNTGTCCTCCTGAGCTGGAGGAGTCCCTGGTCTGGAAGCTGAATGACCTCGGTCTGCACCGCCATGCGGTGCAGCATGGGCCGGAGACGCCGGATCANCGGCAGTTGCTGCTGTGGCTTCCCCAGCCGGAATGGCCCGAGAGCGAGCGGATCCAGCTGCTGGCCAGCCTNGCTCCCCTGGCGGAAACCTTCGGTCTGACCCTGCCGGAGGGNCGGTGGGATGACGTGGCCGATGAAGACTGGAGCCTGAGCTGGAAGCAGCACTGGCAGCCCGATCCCGTCGGGGCTGGCCTGCTGATCCTGCCGGCCTGGCTGGAGGTGCCGGAGGAGCACAGCGATCGGATGGTGATTCGCATGGACCCCGGCAGCGCCTTCGGCACCGGCAGCCATCCCACAACGCGTCTCTGCCTGGAGGCCCTGGAGCAGGCNCCGCCCGAGGGCTGCCTGGTGGCGGACCTGGGCTGTGGCAGCGGGGTGCTGGGCCTGGCGGCGTTGCTCCTTGGCGCCCGTGCTGTGGTGGCGGCGGACACCGATTCCCTGGCGGTGCGGGCCACCGGCGACAACCGTGATCTCAACCGCTTTTCAGCCGAGGCGTTGCAGGTGGATCTCGGCTCGGTGGAGGCCCTCCAGGCGCAGCTGAACGGCCGTCGGGCTGATCTGCTCCTCTGCAACATCCTGGCGCCGGTGATCGAGGCGCTGGCTCCCGGGTTCGACGACCTNCTGGCCGGCGATGGCAGAGGCCTGCTGAGTGGGCTGCTGGTGGATCAGGCCCCACGGCTGCGGCAGGTGCTGGGTGNGCTGGGATGGCAGGTCACGGCTGAAGCCTCTCAGGGGCGCTGGGGATTGCTNGAGATTCNCCGCCGATGAGGGNNTTTGGCCATAAGCCAGGCTTATCAGTGTCTGGCCTCCGATTGGACCTGGCGGGGCGAGAGGGCTGAACCGGCGGGATCAGCCCCTGTCTGCAGTAGATAAGTGCGGTCCTGCAGGACCGGCTCTCCGGGACCCTGTACGCATTCACCAAGTCATGGCTTCCTACAAGGTCACCCTGGTCAGCGAGAGCGAAGGTCTGAACAAGACCATCGAAGTCCCCGACGACCAGTACATCCTCGACGCTGCTGAAGAGCAGGGAATCGACCTCCCCTACTCCTGCCGCGCTGGCGCTTGCTCCACCTGCGCCGGCAAGATCACCGCTGGCACCGTCGATCAGTCCGACCAGAGCTTCCTGGACGATGACCAGATCGAAGCTGGTTTCGTGCTGACCTGTGTGGCCTACCCCACCTCCGACTGCACCATCAAGACCCACGCTGAGGAAGAGCTCTACTGAGCCCTGTCCCGATTGCGGGTTTCATTGCCAACCACCCCTGCTGGGGTGGTTTTTTGTTGTCCAGCCCTTTTCCATGGCCTAGAACGCACTGCTTTTGCCGTGAGCCGTCCCGATGTTGAGGACCTGCTGGAACCCGGCAGCATCCATACCAGTCCCGGCGGGCAGTACAGCTTCCGGGTGATCGGACCGTGTTGTCGCCTGTTTGATCGCGAAGAGCTGCCCTGGCCCTGTTGCCGCCTGGCCTGGCACAGCAAGGAGCCCAGCTGGCGGCGAGTTGGGCGTCGTTTCGTTCCCGACCTGGCGGCCCGGCGATGCCCGTCCTACGCCGTTGAGTTGCTGCAGCCGGGGTCCCGTCCAACGGCCACGGTGCTGACGCTGTTTTCGATGCGCTTCAGCCGGGAGCTGCAGGAGTGGTGGTACAGCCGCCATCCCCGATCGATGGAGCCGGCCAACCTGGCTCCCTGTCCGCCATTAGCCGAAGTCGTGGACAGCCAACAACAAACCCCGACGGCCTGATGGCCGCCGGGGTGTTGGAACGCTGCGTTTGTTCTGCCGGGGCCGGGGATCAGAAGTAGATCTTGCCGCCGCCCCAGGCCGTGCCCTGAACCTTGGGCGAAACCAGGATGTAACCGGCCATCAGGCGAAGTTCCTCATCAGTGAGGTCGCGCATGGCGGGATAAAGCTCGGCGTCACGCATGCTCGGGTGCAGGTCGGCGATGCTGTATTCACCGTCGTAGGAGGTGGGGTCCTTCATGTAGTCCACCAGGGCTTCGACGTTGTCGCGGGCTGGCGTGGCGAGAGCCAGGGTCTCGGGATCAAGGCCAACGTTGTGGTTGGTTTTGGTGATGCCGCCGGCGTGGCAGGTGCCGCAACTGGTGTTGAACACCTTGCGGCCGGTGTTGATCTCCTGCTCGCTGAAGGTCACCTGGGTGCCATCGGGATTGCTGGGGACGGTGAGGGTCTCGGCGTCCCAGCGGGCTGCATCAGCTGGGGAGCTGATCACCAGGCTGATCAAAACGGGAACCAGGATCAGAAGCCCCTTCAGGGTCCGCTGCAGAGAGGAGAGAAGAGAGGTCATGAAGGACGCCGAGGATTCACGGACAAACCGCACCAAGCCCTTGTATCACGGCAGCTTGGCCGACTGTGTCGGGATCACGAACTGTTGTAGCGGGGCTTCACGTCAAGGCAGAGGAAGTCCCTGGCCAGAGTCGTGTTCGGGAAGATCGCCTGGGCCTCGCGCAGCAGGTCATCCGGCGTGACCGGGTTGCCCGCCACATAGCGGGGACTGAGGTGGGTGAGCACCAGTTGCCCGACGCCAGCCTCCGCGGCGGTCTGGGCCGCCATCGTGCTGGTGGAGTGCTGTTTCTGAAAGGCCATCTCCGCCTCGGCGTGGGCGAAGGTGGATTCGTGGATGAGCAGGTCGGCGCCGCGCGCCAGCTCCACCGCAGCTTCTGAGAACACCGTGTCGGTGCAGTACACCAAGCTGACCCCTGGCCGCTCCGGGCCGCAGAGGCTGGTGCCATCGATCACTCGTCCGTCATCCAACGTGACGGTCTCACCACGCTTCAGTTGGGCATACACCGGGCCGGGAGGGATCTGCAGCTCCTTGGCCTGCGCAATGTCGAAACGGCCGGCCAGGGGCTTCTGCTCCACCCGGTAGGCATAGGCCGGCACCCGGTGGGTGAGGGGGGTGCAGCGCACGGTGAGGTCGGCGTCCTCGAACAGCACGCTGCCCCGTTCTGCCGCCTGGCGGACGCGGTGCACCTGCAGGGGGTAACCGATGCGGGTGGAGCTGTTGTTCAGGGCGCCTGTGAGGAAGGCGTCCAGGGGGTCCGGGCCGTAGAGGTCCACACCGGCATTGCAGCTGCCTGAGAGGCCCAGGCTGGCGAGCAGTCCCGGCAGCCCGAACACGTGGTCACCATGCATGTGGGTGATGAACACCCGGCGCAGCTGGGAGAGGCGCAGATCGCTGCGGAGAAACTGATGCTGCGTGCCTTCGCCGCAGTCGAACAGCCACATCTCCGAGCGTTGCGGCAGACGCAGCGCCACGGCGGACACGTTGCGTGCCCGTGTTGGAACGCCGGAGCTGGTTCCGAGAAAGGTGACCTGCAAGGCCGCTGACTCTCAGTGGTCATGCTGCCATCTGGCTGACCCTGGACAGGCGGGGCACACTGGGGCGCTTTCGGTTGTGCTGTGCGTTTCGCTCCGCTCTTCGCCCTGTTGGGTTGCACCGCGGTCAGCGTTGTCGCACCGCCTGTGGCCGTCCCGCTGGGGCGGGAGCCCGAGATGCGGGTGCTGCTGCACGAAGGCCCCACCTTGACGCTGCGAGCCGATGCCGATGTGCCGTTGCAGGTGCGTGGCCTGCCCGGGGGCACCCGCCAGCTGCGGCGGTTGGGGCTGAACCTCAGNNGCNGTGGCCTCGAGGCGGAGCTGGATGGCCAGCGGCGCCGATTGTCCGCCGNCAGCCTGCTGCAGGTCACCTCNCCGGACCCCCGCGGCATCTGGCTGGGGCAGCGCCGTTANCGGGGCGAGCTCCAGATCAGCGGACGCGGTGGGCAGTTGCGGGTTGTGAACGCCCTCGGCATCGAGACCTACCTGGNGAGTGTGGTCGGCAGCGAGATGCCCCACGCCTGGCCGCTGGCCGCTTTGCAGGCCCAGGCGGTGGCGGCACGCACCTATGCCCTGCAGCAGCGCAGCCGCGGTGGTGGCTGGGATGTGAAGGCCACGGTGGCCAGTCAGGTGTACCTGGGGGTGGAGGCCGAAACCTCCAGCACTCGCCAAGCCGTCGCAACGACCCGGTCCCTGGTGCTGGTCCACGGCGGAAAGCTGATCGATGCTGTGTTCCACAGCAGTTCCGGTGGCGTCACCGAAGCCAGTGGCATGGTCTGGCGGCATCAGCTGCCCTATCTGGTGAGCGTGCCGGACCACGACCAGCACAGCCCCGTGCACCGCTGGCAGGAACGCTTCGATCCCGANGGTCTGCGCCAACGCCTNCCGGAGACCGGTGGCATCGATGNCGTGGAGGTGCTCAGCCGCAGTGACAGTGGGCGGGTGCGGCAAGCGCGCCTGCGCGGTCCCCGGGGGACGCTGCTGCTGAACGGCTCGGAGCTTCGGCGCCGCCTTGGCCTGAAGAGCACCCTGGTGGATTTCGAGATGGTCAAGGCCACGGCCTTGTCGGAACCGCCACCACGGCTGGAGGCGACACCGGCCAGCGGCCTCTCACGGCTGGAGCGGATCACCGCCTCGATCGCCAATTCCGGTGGGGCGTCAACNAGTGGCGCGCCAACAGCCTTNGTCGCCCCGCGGCCGAGCCTTNTGGGTGGCCTGGGGCGGCGAAGGCCNGANCAGGGTCTTCAATTGCTNGTGAAGGGTCAGGGCTACGGCCATGGCGTGGGCATGAGCCAGTGGGGGGCCCATGGACTGGCGGAACAGGGGGCCGATTTCCGCACGATCCTCCGCCACTACTACCGGGGCGCGGAGGTGGTGCCGTTCCAGCCGTATCACGATCCAGCCCTGGCACAGACCCGGCCATCGGAGCCACGCTGGAGGGGTTGACCCGAGGCTGCCGTTGGCACCCTTCTCCATCGCCATGGATCCACCCGTATCGGTGGGTCNGCTGTGCGCCGCNCTNGTNGATCAGTTGGAGCAATCGCTTCGCCTGCGGCTCCAGCTGGGCGCGCGCNCGCGTCCGCTTGGCCTGGCCACCGGTCGCACGATGGAGCCCGTGTATGCCGCCCTGGTGCAACGGCTGCTGGGNTGGCCNGAGCCGGAGCTTGCGGCGTTGCGACGCAGCTGGAGCAGCTTCAACCTCGATGAATATCTCGGTCTNTCGCCGGGGGATCCACGCAGCTACCGGGCCTTCATGGCTGAGCGCCTGGGCTGTCCGCTGAACCTGCCACCGACGGCGCTGCATCTGCCGGACGGCCAAGCCANGGAGGGGGCAAGCGCGGCGGCTGAGTATCGGGCCGCGTTGCGGGCNGAGGGAGGCATCGGGGTCCAGCTGCTNGGGCTGGGCAGCAANGGCCANGTGGGATTCAACGAGCCCCCCTGCACCTCCGAGCAGGCCTGTCGNGTGGTGGCACTGTCGCCGGCGACGCGGCAGCAGAACGCCGGCNATTTCGGGGGTGATCCTGCGGCGGTGCCGGCCCGGGCGATCACCCTCGGGTTGGAGGAAATCCTGGCGGCGGAGGACATCCACCTGGTGGTGACGGGCCGGGCCAAGGCAGGGATCCTGGGCCGGCTTCTGGCGTTGAAGCAACCCGACCCGGATCTCCCGGCAAGCTGGCTGCTGCTGCATCCCAGGGTGCGGCTGTGGGCTGATGCGGAAGCCCTGTCGCTGTCCTTAGCGTGAGCGAGAAACGCCGGAACCCATGAGCATCGATCCTGTGGCGCGCCGGCTGGAGCAGAGCTTCGAAGCCGAGCGCTTGAGCCGCTTCATCCAGGACTGCCAGGACATCGAGCAGCTGCGGGAGACGGCTTTGGCCTTGGTGCAGCAACTGGCCCAGCAGAAGGCCGCCAGTGCCTGGATGGCGACCCGCGCCTCCGAATCCGAGAACGCCAAGCTGGAAATGCTGGCGCGCGTGATCCGTCAGCAGACCGAGACGCCGGAGCAATCCCCCGATCGGGGGATGTGAATCTCGGGGGGATTTTTGAGAGTGCAGGCATCAGCCGTTGCCGTCATGCACGTTTCCACCCTGGCCATNTACCTCGAGNTCCTCGATCGCATCGAGGANCTGTTCCCCTGCCGGCATGAGCACCGNCTGAAGACGGCGCTCATGCACACCAAGCTGCAGCTGCTGATGTTGGAACCCAGCGACCTGCGCGCTGTGTGGCAGGAGTACTGCTGAGGNTTCAGTCGTGATCCTGCTGCCAGCGGCTNAGGCTGGCGGGTGAGAACTTGTGGCCGTGGCGGGCCGCGACCTTCACAACGCAGGAGTTGTCCTTGCCGCAGCGCTGCACTTCAGCGCGGATGTTGTCGTTGCTCTGCACGCGGGACATGAACGTCTCCAGCTGCTTCATCGACATGGATCCTCCGGATGGGGTGCTCCCGGCCTAGCGGCGGCTTCTGTGTGCTCCCAGACACGCAAGATTTGATCCGGATTTCCGCACGTTGTGTTGCGCTGGCGCGCGTCCGTCCTCGCTGAAACAAGCTGGCCAGGCGAGGGAAGCTCCTGTTCGTACTGTTTTTCATGCAAAAATCAGCCCTGGCGATGATGCTCAGGGCTGATCATTTTGATCGGGTTCGTTGAGCGCTCAGGCCGCTTCGAGTGCGTTGGAGCCATCATCGATTTTCAGGTGATTGATAAGACAGCTGGTGACGCAGTTCTGATCATTCAGATCGCATTCTGTGATGCAATTGAAATAATCATCCAGGGCTTGCCAGCGTTCTGANATGGATTGAGGCTCATGGTCCTGTCGCTGCACGGTCATGCCAAACTCCCGATTGGCAACGGTCCTAGGGCGATTGCTTGTGAAGGGTCAACTTAAATGTTTCGGAGAATAAATTACCTAGGTGATTGTTCCTGGTGTTGCCTGCCCACGCTGCTGTCCGGCGACAGCGTGCTTCAGCAACCTCTCAGCCAACACTGGTTGAAGCTGCAGCTACGGGCCCTTTGCAACAGCGAAACTGACAACAATTGTCCCTTCAGTGATGCAAGGCCTCAGCCGTTTCGCCCTCGCTGCTCTCGCGGGCTTGCTCTGGTGTGTTGCCGTGTTCAGTGCCCTTGAGCCCCTGGGGCCCAAGCCTTTGCCTGCCGGTGCAAGCCAGGCGATCAGCCAGCCGCACACCCTCACCGGTATGACCGGTCTCTGACGTCGTCAGTCGATGGCCACCTCTGGATCCAATTCAACGTTGGCGCTGACGCTGCGCACGTCGTCCAGGCCATCGAGGGCATCCAGCAACTTCAGGCACTGACGGGCTGTCTCGGCATCTCCGATCGACGTGCTGGTGAGCGGTGCCCAGTTGTGGCCCCACTCCTGCACCTCCCAGCCCAGCTGACGCAGACCGTCCTGCAGCGCCTCTAGGGCTGTGAACGGGCCATGCACCATGGCGGTTCCGTTGTCGATCAGCTCATAGCCGTCGGCGTCGAGGGCCAGCAGGTTGTCGAGCAGCTGATCCTCTTGGTGGGCATCGGCGCGGATGTTCACCTCACTGCGGTGCTCAAACAGATAGGCCACACATCCGCTTTCGCCNAGGTTGCCGCCGTTCTTGCTGAAGGCCAGGCGCAGATCCGCTGCCGTGCGGTTGCGGTTGTCGGTGAGGGCTTCCACGAGCACCGCCATTCCCGCCGGCCCATAGCCCTCGTAGCGCACCTCTTCGAGCTGGGCACTNTCCCCNCCTTGGCCGGATCCCTTGGCAATGGCCCGCTCGATGTTGGACGCCGGCACACCGGCAGCCTTGGCCTTGCAGATGGCGGTCCGCAACTGAAAGTTGCCGTTTGGATCAGCGCCCGCCTTTGCCGCCACCATGATTTCGCGACCCAGACGGGTGAACACAGCCCCGCGCTTGGCATCCACCACCGCTTTGGTGCGTTTGATCTGGGACCATTTGCTGTGGCCAGCCATCGCTCCTGGGCACCCTGAACCGCTGGTTGCGCAGGGTACTCAGCCGTACCGGTGCTGGTCAGCCGCTCGCATCGAACACCACCTTGGGCCGCAGGTGATCGCTGTCCTCCGGCANGCCGATGCCGGCCATGCTGCCGTCGGCGTTGCAGACCACCACAGCCTCACCATTGCCGCCCGTTGCCAGGGATAGCCGTCGTCCGCAGCGCCAGTCGTGTTCTTCTGCCGGGCTGAGTTGTCGGCGAGGCAGATGCCCGAGGGCCAGCAACGGTGACAGAGGCGTGGGCGGCGTGTCCCCGGGTTCCGGCAGCGCATGGGCCTGGGATGCATCAAAGCCCAGGGCCTGCGTCCNGCGCAGGGAGGCCAGGCACCCCCCACATTCCAGNGCTTCGCCGAGATCCCGCGCCAAGGACCTGATGTAGGTGCCCGCNGAGCAGTGCACCTCCAGCTCCAATCGCCCTTGGGCCTGGTCCCAGTGCAACGGTGTGAGCCGATGGATGGTGACCGCGCGGGCCGGNATGTCCATCACCTCTCCCCGTCGGGCGCGGGCATGGGCACGCTCGCCATCCACATGCACGGCGGACACCTGGGGTGGACGTTGTTGGATCACTCCACGGAACGGGTTCATGGCGGCATCCAGCGCTTCAATGTCCAGTGCTGGCCATGGGTTCTGCTGAATCAGCTCCCCCTGCAGGTCATCGCTGGTGGTGACATGGCCCAGTTGAATCACGCCCCGGTAGGTCTTCTCTCCCGGCAGGTAGGGCAGCAATCGCGTGGCGGGTCCCAGGGCAATGGGCAGTACTCCAGTCACGGCCGGGTCGAGCGTTCCACCATGCCCCACGCGCTTGAGGCCGTAGCAGCGCCGCAGGCGGCTGACGCAGTTGTGCGAGGTGAGGCCGGCCGGCTTGTCGATCACCACAAAGCCGAAGGGGCCGTCCAAGGGGGTGTTCGCTGTGACTCCAGACTGTTGCATCCCACCGGTCCTTCGATGCCATGCCCCAGCTCCGCAGCAGTCGTGAGGTGGATGTGTCCGCATTTCTGCAGGACGGCCTTGCCGTGAAGCAACACCTGCAGCGTTACCTCAACCTGTCGGAGGCTGAGCTGGAGCAGCGGTTGCCGCGCAGCACCGATGACCTGGCGGATCTCCATCCCGGTGCCTTCCGGGCCGAGGACGCCTCAGCGTTCTATGAGGACACCGTGGGCACCGGGCATTTGCTGGAGCTGGCGGCCTGGCATCTGGGCAGCGCTGATTACATCGCTGACACGTTGCGCCTGCAGGGGATGGTGGCCCGTGGTCAGGTGTTGGATTTCGGTGGCGGCATCGGGACCCATNCCCTGTCCGCCGCTGCCCTTGCCCAGGTGGAGCACGTCTGGTTCGTGGATCTCAACCCCCACAACCGGGCCTTTGTGGAGCAACGTTCAGCAGCTCTCGGACTGGCTGACAAGCTGTCGGTGCACCGTGATCTTGCGTCCACCGGAGCCGTCCGCTTCGACACGGTGGTTTGTCTGGATGTGCTGGAGCATCTGCCGGATCCTTCGGCCCAGCTGCTGGAGTTTCACCGGCGGATGACGCCGCAAGCCAACGCCTTGCTGAATTGGTACTTCTTCAAGGGGCATGCGGGCGAGTACCCCTTCCACTTCGATGATCCACAGCTGGTGGACCAGTTTTTCCACACCCTTCAGGGTCGGTTCCTCGAGGTGTTTCACCCCCTGTTGATCACGGCTCGCCTCTATCAACCCGCCTGACCATGCAAAGCCTGCTGATTCGCTTGATCGTGATCAAGAAAGCCGTGGTGGCGACGTTGCTGCTGCTGTTGAGCCTTGCGGCGGCCCTGGGTAGCCAGGACATGGGCCGGTTGGCCGAGTTGGCGGATGTGTGGGGTGCCTCCGACCGCGTGTTGCTGGAGGGCCTGGCCCGTCAAGGCCTGGCGCTCGGGCCCGATGCGCTGCGGGCCGTGGCCGCTATCGCTGCGGTCTACGCCGTTTGCGTCTATGTGGCGGCCTGGGCGTCCTGGACGGAGCGGCACTGGGGGGACTGGCTGCTGGTTGGTCTGTTAGTGGTGCCCCTGCCCCTGGAAGTGATCGAGCTGATCCATACGAAAAGCCCCAGCAACCTGGTGGTTCTGGGGCTCACGTTGGTCGGATTGACAGTTGTTCTGGCCCGAGCGCTCAGGCGGTGACGGTGATGCGCTTGCGGTTGCGCAGGCCGCGGCGGATGGTCTCAAATTTCACCACGCCGTCGATCAGGGCGAACAGGGTGTCGTCCTTGCCTTGGCCCACATTGAGTCCGGGCAGCACGGAGGTGCCGCGCTGACGGATCAGGATCGAGCCGGCGGTGACGGTTTCGCCGCCGTAGGCCTTCACGCCGAGACGCTTGGAGTTCGAATCGCGGCCGTTGCGTGTGGAGCCTGTGCCTTTTTTATGTGCCATGGGGTGGAAAAGGGATGGAGGGCGGTACGGGAGAAACCGGGAGGATCAGCTGATGGCCTTGCCGCCCACGGTGATGGATTCAACCATCACCCGGGTGAGTTCCTGTCTGTGGCCATTCTTGCGACGCGTTTTCTTCTTAGGGCGCATCTTGTACACGATCAGCTTCGGGCCACGGCGGTGGGCCATCACCTTCAGTTCAACGGTGGCTTCCTTCACGTAAGGCTGGCCGAGGGTGGTGCCCTTGGCGTCCTTCACCAGCAAAACGTTCTCCAGCTTGATCGTGTCGTCCACCTCGGCATGGAGACGATCCAGGTCGTAGTAGCGATTGGGCTGCAGCCAGACCTGGGTGCCCGAGGCTTCAACGATGGCGTAAGCCTCGGACGCTGCAGGGGCAGGAGCTGCCTCCTTGGCGGAGGAGGGGGCCTCCTCGCTGGCGGCAGGAGTGGTGGTTTTGGTGTCAGCCATTGTGGAAAAGACGCCGTCAGGCTCGGTCGAAACCGATTCGGCCTGAACTGCAATCGAAAGACAAACCAAGATCCTCGACCCTCGAGGTCCCTGCCGTCAACATTCAGGGACATTGATTTCCTGACCGCCGGATGGCCAGGCCGGGCCTAACGATCGCCTTGCTGCTCACGACGCCGGCTCTGGTGGAGGCATGCCAGCAGTGGTTGCCGGAGAGTCGATACGACTCGGTCGAGCTGATCGGCAAGATCGGAACTGAACACGACGGCGATCTGGCCGCAGCGCTCGCCGCCCGTCAGGACGAGATCGATGCGGTGGTGGTGGAGCAGCAGCTGCTCGATCCGACGACCCGAGAACAGCTGGTCGGCCGCGGTCTGCTGTTCCCCGCCGTTGTGGTGGGTGAGGTGAAGGGCCATGTGGACTATCACTCCGAGGAGTTGCATCTGCCGGAGGACCAGCTGGCCCAGCTGGGCTACACCGTTGATGCCTCGATTTCACGCTTTCTGCGTCAAGGGCGTGCCGACGGCCGGCCGGAGGACGCCGGGGTCGGGTCCGTGGGCAAGCTGTCTCGCCGCCTGCAGGAGCGTCTCGGTTACCTGGGGGTCTTCTACAAGCGCGACCCCTCCCGCTTCCTTGGCAGCCTGCCGGGCGACGAACGCCGTGAGCTGCTCGAGTCGTTGCAGCGCACCTACAGGGATCTGCTGATCAGTTATTTCCGCGATCCTGCAGCGGCCAATCAGGCGCTGGAGAGTTTCGTCAACACGGCGTTTTTCAGCGATCTTCCGATCACCCGAACCGTGGAGATTCACGTGGACCAGATCGATGAGTTCTGGACGCAGCTGCGGCTTGAAGGCCACAAGAGCGATTTTCTACAGGATTACCGACTTGCGCTTCTCGATGTAATGGCCCATCTGTGTGAGATGTACCGGCGCTCGATTCCGCCGGACATCCCTCTCTCCGGGTTGGCCTCCAGCCGATACCGCCGAGAGGCTGATCTGCCCGATGCCCCGGAGGTGTCGTCATGAGTCCTCGCAAGACTTACATTCTCAAGCTCTATGTGGCCGGCAACACGCCGAACTCGATGCGAGCGCTCAAAACGCTTCGCAACATCCTCGAAACCGAGTTCCGCGGTGTCTATGCCCTGAAGGTCATCGACGTTCTCAAGAACCCGCAGCTGGCGGAGGAGGACAAAATCTTGGCGACCCCAACGCTGTCCAAGATTCTTCCTCCGCCGGTGCGGCGGATCATCGGCGACCTGTCGGACCGGGAACGGGTGCTGATCGGCCTTGATCTTCTCTATGACGAGCTGGCGGACAACGCCTTCAGCTCCGGTTTCCTCGATTCAGTGGATGAGGAGAACGACACGCCGGACCCGGAATCACCATCGGATTCTTAAGCGAGATGGTGATCACTCCCACCCAGCAAACAGACCTACCTACGGTCCCTTTATAGGTGTTGCGGCATGCAGTTCCCCCCCGCCAGCGGCTCAACTCAGATGCAGGTGCAGAAGCTCCCGACCGGCATCGAGGGCTTCGATGATGTGTGCCAGGGCGGTTTGCCCATCGGTCGCAGCACACTGATCAGTGGAACCTCAGGCACCGGCAAGACGGTGTTCTCGTTGCACTTCCTCCACAACGGCATCAAGCATTTCGACGAGCCGGGGATCTTCGTCACCTTCGAGGAATCGCCCCTGGACATCCTGCGCAATGCGGCCAGCTTCGGCTGGAACCTGCAGGAGATGGTGGAGCAGGACAAGCTGTTCATCCTCGATGCCTCTCCGGACCCCGACGGTCAGGACGTGGCGGGCAGCTTTGACCTCTCCGGGCTGATCGAGCGAATCAACTACGCCATCCGTAAGTACAAGGCAAAACGGGTGGCGATCGACTCGATCACGGCTGTGTTCCAGCAGTACGACGCCGTGTTCGTGGTCCGGCGTGAGATCTTCCGCCTGATTGCACGTCTCAAGGAGATTGGCGTCACCACCGTGATGACGACCGAACGCATCGATGAGTACGGACCGATCGCGCGCTACGGCGTTGAGGAATTCGTGTCCGACAACGTGGTGATTCTCCGCAACGTGCTGGAGGGGGAGCGCCGCCGGCGCACGGTGGAGATCCTGAAGCTGCGGGGCACCACCCACATGAAGGGGGAATTCCCATTCACCATGGGCACCCACGGCATCAGCATCTTTCCGCTGGGCGCCATGCGCCTCACCCAGCGCTCCTCGAATGTGCGCGTCAGCTCCGGTGTGCCGCGGCTGGACGAGATGTGCGGTGGTGGTTTCTTCAAGGATTCGATCATCCTGGCCACCGGTGCCACCGGGACGGGCAAGACGCTGCTGGTGTCCAAGTTCATCGAGGATGCCTGCCGCAACAAAGAGCGGGCGATCCTGTTCGCCTACGAGGAATCCAGGGCGCAGTTGCTGCGCAACGGCACCAGCTGGGGCATCGACTTCGAGCAGATGGAGCAGGACGGCGTGCTCAAGATCATCTGCGCCTATCCGGAATCCACCGGACTTGAGGACCACCTGCAGATCATCAAGACGGAGATCAGCCAGTTCAAACCGTCACGGATGGCGATCGACTCACTGTCGGCCCTGGCCCGTGGTGTCAGCCACAACGCCTTCCGTCAGTTCGTGATCGGTGTGACCGGTTATGCCAAGCAGGAAGAGATCGCAGGCTTCTTCACGAACACCTCCGAGGAGTTCATGGGCAGCCACTCGATCACCGATTCCCACATCTCCACGATCACCGACACGATCCTGATGCTGCAGTACGTGGAGATCCGCGGTGAGATGGCCCGGGCCTTGAATGTGTTCAAGATGCGTGGGTCCTGGCACGACAAGGGCATCCGCGAATTCGTGATCACCGGCAACGGGCCGCAGATCAAGGATTCGTTCTCCAACTTCGAGCGGATCATCTCCGGTGTTCCCCATCGGGTCTCCACTGACGAACGCAGCGAGCTGTCACGCATTGCCCGCGGCGTCGCCAGCGAGGACTGAGGCCAGCGTCAGATCGTTTGCTCGCTGAGTGAGCGTCGTTCCGACTGCAGCTTCAGTTCATCGACGTCGGCCAGGCTGGGGGGAAGGTCGAACCAGAAGGTGGTTCCCACCTCCAGCTCACTGGCCATCGACACCCTGGAGCCATGTTTTTCGAGGATGCCGCGCACGATCGAAAGGCCCAGGCCGGTGCCCACTTCGGTGTGCACGGCGTTCTCCACCCGGTAGAAGCGGTCAAAGATCCGCTCCTGGTCGGCGGGGCTGATGCCGCAGCCTGTGTCGGCGATTTCAACCCGCAGACGCGGCAGCGGTGAACTCAACTTGCAGGTGGGGCCTTCCTCGCTGACCAGCGGTTCGGCCACCTGGCAGGTGTCGGGCCAGGGATAGGCGCGCAGGGCAAGGGTTCCACCGGGTCGGCTGAACTTGAGTGCATTGCCCACCAGGTTGTCGAGCACCTGCAGCAACAGATCCCAGTTGCCCAGCACTTCCGGCAGATCCTCCGGTACATCGATCATCAGCCGCACCTTTTTCTCCTCCGCATTGAGGCGATAGGTGCGCAGGGTCTGCTCCATCGCCGGCAGCAGGTTCATCGCCTCGAACTGAATCGCCCGGCCGGACTCCAGCCTGGAGAGATCCAGGACGTCGTTCACCAGTCGGGTGAGCCGATCGGTTTCATCGTTGGCGACGCCGAGGAATTCCTTGTGTTCCTCCGGGCTGAGCTGATCACCCAGATCATGCAGCGTCTCGACGTAGCTCTTGATGTTGAACAGGGGGGTGCGCAGCTCGTGGGAGACGTTGCTGATGAAACGGCTCTGCGCGGCGTTCAGTTCCACCTCCCGCGTGAGGTCCTGCACCGTGACGGCGATGCCCTTGAGCGATTCGCCGCTGGCATCACGAACGGACTGCATCACGATGCGCAGGGTGCGGGCCGGTTCGCCGACGCTGCAGCGCAGGTCTTCACTGTCGGCTCCGCCGGAGAGCAGCAGATCCAACGGTGCATGCAGCTCGATCGCCAGGAGGTCCGGCAGTTCCTCCACCAGCTCCTGCGCTTCCAGGTTGCGGCCCTCCCAGCGGAACAGCCGGCGGGCGGTGGGGTTGGCCAGCACGATCCGACCTTCCTGATCGAGAAGGATGGCGCCATCGGCCATGGTGGCGATCAGTGATTGCTGCTTCACCTGGGCGGCGGTCAGCTCCTCGATGTTGGCTTCGTCGTAGGCCTCGAGCTGGGAGGCCATGGCGTTGAAGCCGGTCAGCAGTTCACCCAGCTCACCGCCAACGGGCAGATCGATGCGGGCCTTGAAGTTGCCCAGCGAGATCGAACGCACCCCGCGCAGCAGTTCCTTCACGGGCCGCGTGATCGTGAGGGCGTTGAACACCGCGCCCAGGATCACCAGCACCCAGATCGAGATGAACACCGCCACGGTGACTTCCCGGGTGAGCGCCGCACTGGCCAGGGCGGTTTCGTTGGGGTTCACACCCAGCCCAAGCACGCCGTAGTAATGGCCGTTGCGGATCAGGGGAACGAACACGTCCGTGACCCGGCCCTGGGGGGTGAGGTGCTGGCGCACCAGTGGGTTCTGGGGGCGGCGGCGCAGTTCATCCGGCAGTTCCAGGCGGCGGTTGAGGCGCAGGTCACCGTCGCTGCTGCTGGTTGATCCGCTGATCGGGATGCCGAGGTAGATCACCCCATCGGGGTCGGCGAAGAAGATGTAGCGGACGCTGCGGCTGGAACGCCAGAATTTTTCAGCGACATCGGCCAGCTCCCGGTCCTGTTCCTGGGCCACCAGTTCGGTGACGTTGCCAGCCAGCAGCAGGCCCANATCCCGGGCGTAGCGCGTGTCGTTCATCACGGCATCGCGCTGGATGCCATTGAGGGCCAGGAAGGTGATGCCCGTCATCACCAGACTCACCACCAAGGTGGCGATTGCCAGCAGTTTGGTTTGAAGGCTGAATTCGGCCCACCACGCGGCGATGCGACGCCAGAGGCTCTCCGATTCCGGATCAGGGCCGCCGTGTTGCGGCATGGCCCAGTCAGCGGTCGAGGGGGTGGTCATCCGCCGGAACGAACCTGATGGCCGATGTCGCGACGGTAAAGGATTCCGTTGAACTGCACCTGGTCCAGCCCTTGGTAGGCCGCGGCAAAGGCCTGATCGAAATCATCGCCCTGGGCCACCACTGCCAGCACGCGACCCCCTGCCGTGATCAGCTCGCCGGTTGAGCTGCGGCTGGTTCCGGCATGGAACAGCTGGCGGTTGGCATCGCTGTCGAAGCCGACCCGGATCGCATCCCCCTTGCGTGGGGCCTCCGGATAGCCCTCGGCGGCAGCCACCACACAGGCGCTGCAACGCTCGGTAATGCTCAGGGCCGGTGCCAGATCCAGCCGACCGAGGGCACAGGCCTGAAGCACACGGGCCAGCTCCGGCCCCAGCAGCGGCATCAGCGTCTGGCATTCCGGATCGCCGAAACGACAGTTGAATTCGATCACCTGAGGGCCAGCGTCGGTGAGCATCAGACCGGCGTAGATCACNCCGCGGTAGTCGATTCCCCGATCCCTGAGGGCCTGGAGCGTCGGCTCGAGAACCAGCTGGCGGACCTGTTGGAGGCCGTCGTGATCGAGCAGTGGGGCCGGGGCATAGGCCCCCATGCCGCCGGTGTTGGGGCCGCGGTCACCGTCCATCAGCCGCTTGTGGTCCTGGGCCGGTGGCAGCAGCACCATCCGCTCCCCATCACAGAGGGCGAACACCGACACCTCCGGTCCCTGCATGCGCTCCTCCAGCACCAGGTGGGATCCCGCACTGCCGAATCGACCACCGAAGGCCTCCCGGATCGCGGCTTCCGCCTCTGCCATGGTGTCGGCCACGGTGACGCCCTTGCCAGCGGCCAAGCCGTCCGCTTTCACCACCAGGGGGCGGCCCACCTGGGCCAGCACCGCCAGGGCCTCTTCTTCGCTGGTCANAGCCCAATGGCCGGCGGTGGGCACGCCCGCGTCCTGCATCAACTGTTTGGCCCAGGCCTTGCTGGACTCCAGCTGTGCGCCCTCTGCGCCGGGACCGAATACTGCGATGCCGGCATCCCGCAGGGCATCGGCCACACCAGCGGCCAGGGGCGCCTCCGGACCCACCACCACCAGATCCACGGCTTGCGCGCGGCAATGGGCGATCAGCCCGTCGCCATCGGTTTCTCGGATGGCGATGGGCTGCTGGCCGTCGCCGGCATTGCCGGGGCTGACCCACACCGCATCGATTCCATTGCAGCGCTGCAGGGCCCAGCTGAGGGCATGTTCCCGACCGCCCCCACCGACGATGAGCACCCGTTGCAGATGGGGCAGCGTGCTGGGACGGGTGGAGGACATGGCCATGGGTGCAAACGAAACGGCAGAGGCCTCGTAGGTTTTCCTTTGTAGAACGCAGCGCGCCATGGGGATCCACCCCCTTCCCATGCTGCTGTCGCTGCTGGCGGCGGCGGTGCCGGTTTCCGTATCAGGCTCGGCAGTGGAGGGAGCTGCAAGCACGGCATCGCCGACGGCTGGACCCGTGCCAGCTGGATCGGTGCCAGCAGCGACTGGAGCCGAGGATCCTGCGCTGCAACCGATGCCGGAGCCTCGCTTCGAGTTGTGGCTGCTGGAGGCAAATCTGCTGCAGCTTGAANAGGCCTGCGCTGATCCGCTGATCGCTGTCACCAGCACCAGAAAGCAGCAGATCCGTGATCAAGTGCTGTTGCTCCACCCGGCTCCACAACCGTTTGAACAGCTGATGGCTGCGGCCAGAGCCCTGCTCAGTTGTGGGTCTCCGGACAGCGCAGCGGTTGTGCTGAACCGGATCAGCCCGGCTGCCGGTGATCAGCGGCGCCAGTGGTTGAGCCTGCGCTGGCAGGCGGCGGCATCGGCCCTGGACCATCGTCAGGCGGCGCTGGCGTTGCGGCGGCTGGTGAATGGCGATCTGGTGGCTCTGGCATCGCTCGAGCTGGTGAACGGGCGCCGTGCTCTGGATCAACTGGCGGAGCATGAGGCTGCAATCGGACGGCTGGACGAGGCTGCGGCGGTGCTGCTGCTGGCACCGAACCCGGCTCGACTCGGGCAGGCGGCGGAGTGGCTGGCGGCCCAGGATGCTGAGCAGGCGGACCAGCTTCTGGAGCAGGCTCTGGACCAGGCCGCGGCCGATCAGGCCTGGGCACTGGCGGTGGATCTGCTGCAGCTTCAGCTGCGCTTGCAACTGGCGGCTGGAGGGGATGGCGCCCGCCCGCGCGAGCGCCTGGAGCGCCTGTCTGCTCGGCTGGATGATCGCTACACCCTCTGGCAGCTGCAGGGCGGCGCTGAGCCGGATCCACTGCTGCGCTCTCCACGGGAGCCCGGGGGGCATGCCGCTGTAGGAGATTTCCCTGATGCAACGCCCTCTGAGGCGCCATCCCCATGAGCCCTGACCACGGCGAACTGCTCTACGAAGGCAAGGCCAAGCGGATCTTCGCGACGGACCGCTCGGACCGGGTGCTGGTGGAGTTCAAGAACGACGCCACGGCCTTCAATGCGCAGAAGAAGGCCCAACTGGAGGACAAGGGCCGGCTGAACTGCCAGATCTCAGCGCGCCTGTTCGAACTGCTGGAAGCGCAGGGAATCCCCACCCACTACCTAGGGCTGGCGGGGGACACCTGGATGGTGGTGCAGCGGGTGAAGGTGATCCCCCTGGAGGTGGTGCTGCGCAACATCGCCACCGGCTCGTTGTGCAAGCAGACCCCACTGCAGGAAGGCACGCCGATCAGTCCGGCCTTGCTCGACCTCTATTACAAGGACGATGCCCTCGGCGATCCGCTGCTGACCGAGGCGCGGGTGCACCTGTTGGGGATTGTGGATGGGGCACGTCTGTCAGCGATTGAACAACTGGCGCGACGCATCAACGGTGTGCTGCAGCCGTTTTTTGATGGTCTGGCGCTGCAGTTGGTGGATTTCAAGCTGGAGCTGGGGCTGAATTCTGCCGGTGAGCTGCTGCTGGCGGATGAGATCAGCCCAGACACCTGCCGCTTCTGGGATCAGCGCAGCAGCGATGCGGAGGAACGGATCCTGGACAAGGACCGGTTCCGCAAGGATCTCGGCGGAGTGATGGAGGCCTACGGGGAGGTCCTCAAACGGGTCCACACCGCCTGCCCAGACCCCCGCTACTGCCTGTAAGGTCAGCGGACATTTTTGTGGCTTCGGCCTGGACCGCGTTGCGATGACCCGACGTCTCACTCGCCGATCCACGGTTGCTGCTCGTCAGGGGTTGCTCGGTCTGGCCTTGGGCCTGCCGCTGATGGCTGCCTCGGTTCAGGCCCAGGAGGCTGCNGGTCAGGACCCCGCAGCCCAGGACCCCGCCGCTGAGGTGGAGCAGGTTCCGGCCGAGCCGATCGAGGTGGCGCCGGTGGAGGTTGAAGCTCCCCGGGTGTTGATCTCCGAGGTGCTGATCGAGGGCATCGCTGGCCATCCGGAGGAAGAGCGCCTNCAGATGTCGGCCTATGAGGCGATGCAGGTGCGCCCGGGCAGCCGCGTCACACGGGAGGAGTTGCAACGTGACCTGAACGCGATTCAGGCCACGGGCTGGTTCTCCGATGTGCGGATCAACCCCGTCAACGGCCCCCTGGGTGTCCAGGTGATCGTTCAGGTGCAGCCGTTCCCCACGCTCACTCAGGTGGAACTGGACCCGGTGTCTGAGGAGCTGCCGGACGCCGTGATCGAGGAGACGTTCAGCCCCGATTACGGCCGCACCCTCAACCTCAACGATCTGCAGAAGCGGATGAAGGAGTTGCAGGCCTGGTACGCCGGTCAGGGNTATTCCCTGGCTCGCATCTCNGGACCTGAGCGCGTCAGTCCGGAGGGTGTGGTGACGCTTCGGCTCACCCAAGGCCAGGTGGCAGGGGTGGACGTGCAGTTCCTNAATAAGGAGGGAAAAGCCNNGGATGAGGAAGGCAACCCGATCGGCGGCAAGACCAAGGAATGGGTGATCACCCGTGAGATCTCAATCCAGCCTGGTGATCCGTTCAATCGCAACCTGCTGGAGAAGGACATCAAACGCTTGTACGGCACCAAGCTGTTCAGCGATGTGAAGGTGACGCTGAAGCCGGTGCCTGAGGAGCCGGGCAACGTTGTGATTGTTCTCGGCATCGTTGAGCAATCCAGCGGCCAGCTTTCCGGCGGTCTGGGCTACAGCCAGAGCCAGGGTGTGTTTGGCCAGGTGCAGCTGCAGGACGCCAANTTCACCGGTCGTGCCTGGAATATCGGNCTCAANGTGACCTACGGCCAGTACGGCGGACTGGCCAACCTGAACTTCACNGATCCCTGGATCAAAGGAGATCAACATCGCACCTCCTTCCGCGGTTCGCTGTTCCTCAGTCAGCAGGTGCCCCAGGTCTTCCAGAGCGAAGACAACGGCAACATCCGCACCATTGGCGATCACATCGANAACGGCAACAANTACGCCTACGACGTNGGCCGCGAGCACGATTTCACTGACGGCGACAGGGTGTCGAAAAAGGTCAAAAAGGCTGAGGAGGACTATCCCAATCGCAGCTGGTTTGATTTCGAAGGTGATTCCATCGCCTTGCGCAAGACAGGCGGCAGCTTTGCCTTCACCCGGCCACTGAATGGTGGCGATCCGTTCAAGGACACCCCCTGGCGTGTGCTGGTGGGCATGAACTTCACAGATGTTCGTCCGATCAACTTCGCCGCTGAAACCCGCCCCTACGGAGCCTCCACGAACAANTTCAAGAAGGGGCGGGTCAAGAACAANGANATCATCTGCATTTCGTACAACTGCGCNGACAGCAACCTGCTCACCGGCATCCGTTTGGCGACCACTTACAACAACTTCAACAATCCGAGCAANCCAACNAGCGGCAACTTCTTCACCTTCAGCACCGAACAGTTTGTCGGGGTCAACGAGGACTCCCCCACGTTCAACCGTCTGCGCGGCAGTTACACCCAGTTCTTCCCGGTGAACTGGTTGAAGATCCACAAGGGATGCCGCCCCAAGCCGGGTGAAGCGGCCGATTGCCCGCAGGCGATCGGACTGCAGGTGAAGGCGGGCACCATCCTTGGCGATCTGCCCCCCTATGAAGCCTTCTGCATGGGTGGCTCCAATTCGATCCGCGGTTGGTACGACTGCGACATGGCCGTGTCGCGCAGTTTTGGTGAAATCACCCTGGAGTACCGCTTCCCGATCATCAGCGTGTTCTCGGGTGAGCTGTTCGTCGATGCCGGCACCGATTTCGACACCCAGAAGAATGTTCCGGGCAAACCCGGCCTGCTGCTCGACAAGGACGGCTCCGGTGTGTCGGTCGGTACGGGTGTGATTGTTGGAACTCCCGTGGGCCCTCTGCGTCTGGAGGTGGCCAGCAAGGACTTCACCGAAGACTGGCGCTTCAATCTGGGAGTGGGCTGGAAGTTCTAGTGACGGACTGGCCCCAGGATTACGCGGGCGCCTGGACCCTCGCTGCCGTTGTGGAGCGGCGGGGTGTTGGTCTGCACAGCGGTGAAGAAGCCACGGTGCGCCTCACCCCCAGCGAACGCCCCGGTTTTCATCTGCGTTTTGAGGACGACCTCGAGCCGATCCAGCTCAGCCCTAATCAGGTGCGCGACAGCCCGTTGTGCACCACCCTGGACTTCGGCCATCGCCGGGTGGCGACGGTGGAGCATCTGCTGGCTGCCTTGGCGGGCTGTGGCCTCTCCCATGTGGAGATCGTGGTGGACGGCCAGGAAGTGCCGCTGCTGGATGGGTCGGCCCTCGGCTGGGTCGAGGCGATCGCTGAGGTGGGGTTTGAGCCCGCTACAAGCGAGCGTCCGGCTGCACCGCAGCTGGAACAGCCCGTGGTGCGGTACCGCGGCAACAGCGTGATCACGGCCACGCCGGCGGATCGCTTCAGCCTGGTGGGGATCATCGATTTTCCTCAGGCGGCCATCGGCCGCCAGCAGCTGACGCTGGAGCTGACGCCGCAGAGGTTTGTTGAGGAGATTGCACCGGCGCGCACCTTCGGCTTTCGCGAGCAGGTGGACCAGCTGCGAGCCGCAGGCCTGATCAAGGGTGGTGGCCTGGACAATGCCCTGGTCTGCGATGGAGACAGCTGGCTGAACCCCCCCCTGCGATTCCCCGATGAACCCGTGCGCCATAAGCTTCTGGATCTCATTGGTGATCTGGCGCTGGTGGGTTTCCCACAAGCGCAGGTCCTCGTTTATCGGGGCTCCCATGGCCTCCACACCGATCTCGCAGCTGCTTTGTGACTGAATCCCCCGCATCGGAGAACGCGCTCAATCAGGTGGTGCTCACCAGTGAGCAGATCGCCGGTCTGCTGCCGCACCGCTACCCCTTTGCCCTGGTGGATCGGGTGATTGCCCATGAACCGGGTGTGTCGGCCACGGCGATCAAGAACATCACGATCAACGAACCGCAGTTTCAGGGGCATTTCCCCGATCGCCCGCTGATGCCCGGTGTGCTGATTGTGGAGGCGATGGCCCAGGTGGGCGGATTGATCGTGACCCAGATGCCGGACCTACCGAAGGGGTTGTTCGTTTTCGCCGGGATTGACGGGGTACGCTTCCGCCGCCCTGTGGTTCCTGGAGATCAGCTCGTGATCCGCTGCGAACTGCTGAGTCTCAAGCGCAAGCGGTTCGGCAAGGTGAAGGCTGTGGCCACCGTCGACTCCGAGCTGGTGTGCTCCGGTGAGCTGATGTTCTCCCTGGTGGATTGAGGAGAATGAGGGTGGAGCAGTCTTCCGTGCAGATTCATCCCCAGGCGGTTGTGGATTCCAGGGCCGAACTGGCCTCTGGCGTGGTGATCGGCCCCGGTGCCGTGGTCGGACCTGAGGTGGTGATCGGTGAGAACACCTGGATCGGCCCCAATGCGGTGCTGGATGGACGGCTGACGATCGGTCGCGACAACAAGATTTTTCCGGGGGCCTGTCTTGGCCAGGAACCGCAGGATCTCAAGTACCGCGGTGCTCCCACCGAGGTGGTGATCGGTGATGGCAACACCATCCGCGAGTGCGTGACGATCAACCGGGCCACTGATGATGGAGAACGGACCCGGATCGGCGATCGCAACCTGCTGATGGCCTACTGCCACCTCGGCCACAACTGCGAACTGGGCAACGGCATCGTGATGTCAAATTCGATCCAGGTGGCGGGACATGTGGTGATTGAAGACCGTGCCGTGATCGGTGGCTGCCTGGGGGTGCACCAGTTCGTGCATATCGGCGGCATGGCGATGGTGGGCGGCATGACACGGGTGGACCGGGACGTACCGCCCTATTGCTTGGTGGAAGGGCATCCGGGCCGGGTGCGGGGCCTCAACCGCGTCGGTCTGCGCCGCAGTGGCCTGGGGGACAAGCACGATGGCCGTGAGCTGAAGCAGCTGCAGGAGGTGTGGACGCTGCTGTACCGCTCGGATCTGGTGATTGCCGAAGGCCTGAAGCAGGCCCAGGCGCTGGATCTGCTGCCCGCGGCGGATCATCTTTGCCGCTTCCTGGCCGAGTCGATTGCCGATGGGCGCCGTGGACCGATGCCGGCCTTGAGCAGCCGCTGATGGTTCGGCTGCTGATCAGCACCGGTGAGGTGTCCGGTGATCTGCAGGGCAGCCTGTTGATTCAAGCCCTGCATCGCGAAGCCGAACAGCGCGACCTGTCGCTGGAACTGCTGGCGCTGGGGGGCCGGCGCATGGAGGCTGCGGGTGCGGAGTTGCTGGCCGATACGGCTCCGATGGGTGCGATCGGGTTGTGGGAGGCCGTGCCGTTGATTCTGCCCACCCTGCAGCTGCAGGCCCGGGTGGATCGGCTGTTGGACCAACGTCCCCTCGATGGGGTGGTGCTGATCGATTACGTGGGTGCCAATGTTCGGCTGGGGGGCAAGCTGCGCAGCAAGCATCCGTCGCTGCCGATCACCTATTACATCGCACCCCAGGAATGGGCCTGGCGTTTCGGCGATGGCAGCACCACCCGGCTGTTGGATTTCACCGATCGCATCCTGGCGATCTTCCCGGCGGAGGCCGAGTTCTACGCCAAGCGGGGAGCGGAGGTCACCTGGGTGGGCCATCCGTTGCTGGACAGTTTTGAGCAACTGCCGAGCCGAGCCGACTCCTGCCGCCAGCTGGGACTGGACCAGGACGCACCGCTGCTGCTGCTGCTGCCGGCCTCCCGACCGCAGGAGCTGCGTTATCTGATGCCACCGCTGGCCCAGGCGGCCGCCATGCTGCAGCAGCGGGTTCCGGGCTTGAACGTGATTGTCCCGGCGGGGTTGGACCGGTTTGAACAACCGCTGGCCGCTGCGCTGGAGACGGCTGGGGTCAGGGATGGTCGGGTGATTCCGGCGGCTGAGGCCGATGGATTGAAGAAGACCCTCTGTGCCGCTGCTGATCTGGCGCTGGGCAAGTCCGGCACGGTGAATCTCGAATTGGCACTGCAGGGGGTGCCGCAGGTGGTGGGGTATCGCGTCAGCCGGCTGACGGCATTTGTGGCGAAGTATCTGCTGCGTTTTCAGGTGGATCACATCTCACCGGTGAATCTGCTGCTGAAGCAGCGGCTGGTGCCGGAACTGCTCCAGGATCAACTGACGGCGGAGGCCCTGGTGGAGCAGGCTCTGCCCCTGTTGCGCGATGGGCCGGAACGGCAGCGGATGCTGGATGGCTACGGTCAGCTGCGATCCACGCTGGGGGCTCCTGGGGTGACCAAGCGTGCGGCCCAGGCGATTCTTGATCAGGTGCAGGGATGAGGCGGCTTCTGCAGGTGTTGTTGGTTGGACTGCTGGCGCTGACGTTGGTGCTGTTGCCGTCCGCGGTTCTGGCGGAGACGGAAACCGCCGTGTTCGCTGGCGGCTGCTTCTGGTGCCTCGAGCATGACCTGGAAGATCTGCCCGGGGTTCTGGAGGCCACCAGTGGCTACAGCGGCGGCCAGGTGGACCATCCCACCTACCGGCAGGTGAGCAGTGAAACCACCGGCCATCAGGAGGTGGTGGAGGTGCGCTTTGATCCGGCCCGGATCGCTTACAGCACGTTGCTGCGCAGCTTCTGGCGCAATGTGGACCCCCTTGATGGGGGCGGCCAGTTCTGTGACCGCGGCGATTCCTACCGGCCGGTGATCTTCACGGCGGATGCGGCCCAGGCCCATGAGGCGGAAGCGAGTGCGCAGGCGGCTGCGGTGGAGCTGGGCCGGCCCCGTTCAGCGCTGAAGGTGGAACTGCGTGATGCCGCCCGGTTCTGGCCAGCGGAGGGCTACCACCAGAACTATGCGGAACTGAATGCGCTCAAGTACAGCTTCTACCGGTTGAGTTGTGGACGGGATCGACGACTTGATGCGGTCTGGGGAGGAGTGGCGCGGAGTGGTGCCCCCTGGCAAAAAGCATCAGAAACCGGTCGAAATCCTTAAGAAATCGGTAAACAACCTGTTGAAAAGCTTAAGCGCCGAAGTATGGCTGATTCAGTGAGTTCTCAGTGAACAGACGGGATCCCGACCATCGACCAACNTGGCGACCATGTTTACGATCGTTCCTGAACAGGGGTGATGTATGTATCTGCTGACCATTAAGGATGGTCTTGGTACCCGACACATCGGACCTTATCCATCACCGAAGCACGCCTCGGATGATCTGGATCGGGTGCTGGAGTCTTGNTCCGAACGGGCCCGTTGGCAGATNCATGCGTTGGAGAAACCGGACCGCTGCCTGACCAACAAGTTTCACGCCCCNGTCGCATCCTGANCTGGCTGGATCGGCGTNGGCNGGATTGATGATTTGAGNTCCCNNCGCTGNTGNAACGGNGCTGTTTCAACGGTCCCGTCAGTAGGAACGGGCGTTGGTTGAGCCAGCGTTGTCAGGACCATTGCCAGTTCCGCNGTTGCGGCGCCCCGGAAAGCCGCGGGTCATGCCGCTGTCGATCATCAGGCCNATGCCGGCGTTGATGCAGATCAGGCTGAGCGTGCCGGTCCAGAACCATTCACCGGCCTGGCCGCCCATCAGCTGAACCACCCTGCGGCTCACGGCCTCACCGAACAGGCACAGCCCCACCGGCAGCAGCAGCACCCCGGCCTGGGCCTTCAGGTACCAGCGGGTGGAGGACTGGCGCATCGATCAGCNGGCCTGATTGCAGACCCAGTTCACCAGGGTGCGCACGCCATAGCCCGTGGCACCTGCGGGATCCAGGCCCTTCCCCTTGTCGCTCCATACGGTGCCGGCGATGTCGATGTGGGCCCAGGCGGTGTCGTCGCTGACGAAGTGCTCAAGGAAGAGGGCGGCGGTGATNGAACCACCGGGCCGGGGNCCGGTGTTCTTGAAGTCCGCCAGTTTGGATTTGAGACCGTCCTTGTAGGACTGGCGCAGCGGCATGCGCCACAGGCCTTCCCCACCGGCATCCGCGGCCTGGTTCAGGGCATCGGCCAGGTCGTCGTTGTTGCTCCACATGCCGGCCATCTCGTCGCCGAGGGCGATCACGCAGGCGCCAGTGAGGGTGGCCAGATCCACCACCGCATNCGGTTTCTGCTCACAGGCGTAGAGCAGGGCATCGGCCAGGGTGAGGCGACCCTCGGCATCGGTGTTGTTGATTTCGATCGTGGTGCCGTCGGCGGCGGTGACGATGTCACCGGGGTGGACGGCGGAGCCGTTGATCATGTTTTCGCAGGAGGCCACCACGGCGTGCACCTCCACGCCGCTGGGCTTCAGTTCAGCAATGCTGCGCATCGCGCCCAGCACGGCGGCGCTGCCCCCCATGTCGAACTTCATCATGTCGATCTGGGCGGCACCCACCTTGAGGTTGTATCCACCGGAGTCAAAGGTGAGACCCTTGCCCACNAGCGCCAGCTTGCGGCTGACCGCACCGTCGGGGCGATACACCAGATGAATCAGCTTCGGATCGAGGTCCGATCCCTGGCTGACGGAGAGAAAGGCGCCCATGCCGCGGGCCTCGCAGTCCGCCCGTTCGAGCACGGTGAGCTCCAGCCCGTAGCTGCTGGAGATCGTGGCGGCCGTCTCGGCCAGGGCCGCTGGGGTCACCACGTTCGGCGGTGCGGCGACCAGCTCCCGGGCCAGTTCCACGCCAGCGCAGGTGGGGGCCACCGCGGCAAGGCCGGCCGCACCGGNTTGCGGCAGGCCGATCAACTCGAGCGTCTCGGGGATGCGGCGGGGATCCGCCGTCTTGCGGAAGCGTTGATCGCTGTAGAGAGCCAGGCGCACGGCCTCTGCGGCAGCACGGGCTGCCGCGGCGGGCTCGAGGCCATCCCAGTTGAGTTGCAGCCCGAGGGTTCCGCTGAAGCCGATGGCGGTTTTGGCGGCGCGGGCAGCGGCGCTGCGAACCCCCTGAAGGTTGAAGCTGCTGGCGGGGCCGAGGCCGAGCACCACCAGGCGTTTGGGGCCATCGGCCTCCAACCGGTTGATCAGCAGCTGCTCTGACGGTTTGCCTTTGAACTGCTGCCGTTCCAGGGCTGCTGAGAGGCCGGCGAAGCGGCTGTCCAGATNGGTGGCGGGCTGGTCCTGCAGCAGACCCACCACCAGCACATCACCGCTCCAGTCCTGAAGGCCATCGGAGGAAAGGGAGGAGCGCATCAGCAGGCCCGGCACGAAAGGTGAGCGTAGCGATGCTGCTAGGAGGGGGGCTCTGCCGGGTCGACGCCATGCTGGTGAATGTGGCCTTGTTGGCTGTTGCGGCCCTGATCGGCGTCAGCCCGTTGGTGTGGGTGATCCTTCATTCCTCGGCGGGCTGACAGCGTTGGTTCAGGGCCGCAATGATCAGGGCCTCGGCATCGGGCTGGCTCTGAAGTCGAAAGGCCTCCTGCTCCAGGGACCCATGGGCCTGGGGGTAGTGGTGGCTCAGCAGGTAACGGATTCTGCTTTCCACGACAGGACTGGCCTGCCGCTTGATGCCCAGCAGGGACAGGGTGCCGGATGGACAGCTCTGGGCGGCATGGACGGCTTCATGCAGCAGCACCGGGCGGGTGATGCCCAGATCCCGAACCAGCGGTGAGATCTCCAGGCGTTTGCTGGCGGGAAGAAAGCGGCCNTAGGCCTTGCCGGGGGGCTGGCGGACCTCGATCTGAAAGCCATGGCGGATCAGGGCCTGCTGCAGGGCGGTGAGATCGGCGGCCGCGGCGCTGGTGGGGAACAGCACGGCCAGAGCAAGAGGTGCCAGAGCGGCTCGGCTCATGGGTCGGCGGTGAAGGGGGTGGCCCAGCGTTGGCGGGTTTCCTTGTTGAACGGCGGCAGCCAGCGTTGGATCAGCCGCTGTTCCAAGGCGCGGCGGGCCTTGGTGCTGCGCGGCACATCGGTGCAGAAGCGGATGCTCAGTTGATGGGGCAGACCACAGCGCTGGAGCGCTTCGCCGTAGGCGGCCAGGTAGGCCTTGCAATCGTGTTCGCCCTTCCAGCGGCGATCGGCGGCCATGGTTTCTCCCACATAGAGCAGCAACGGTTGCTCGAGATCGGCGGGACGGTCCAGCACGAGGTAGATCGCAGCACCGANGTGGGGACTGGTGGGCCAACGCCAGAAATTGAGCGGCAGGGGCGTCAGCGCCAGCGGATCGATGGCGGCGGCGTCAGTGGCTGCAGGGTGATTGGCTGCAGGGTCAGTGGCTGCAGGGTGATTGGTGGCGAACAGATCGCCCTGCTGGTTGGCGAGGCATTCACGGCGAAACAGGGGGGCCTGGTGCTGATGCAGCCGCTGCTGCCAGGCGCGCAGCTGGGGGGCCAGCAGAACCAGCTCCGGTTCAGCCGAGGCGGCGAGGCCGGCGCTGGCGAACAGATCCCCTTGCATCAATGGAGCGGCAGCGAGGGGCCGGGGCGGCGATCGCCGAAGCAGACCCGACCGATCAGGGCCTCCACCGCGGTGGCGGGCAGGCAGAGCCGTTCCTGCAGATCGGCCAGATCGCGGAAGCCGCTGCGCCGCCGTTCCCGCAGCAGACCCTGCAGGCGCTGCTCCGGCCAACGGAGCCGCTCCAGCTCATCGGCACTGGCGTTGTTGAGATCCAGGGGAGCGGCGGCCGGTTGCGGGGGCGCATCGCCGTACCAATGCACGATCAGGTGCGGCCGCCACAGCTCCCGCAGTGCATCGGGCAGCTCCAGCAGCCGGAACAGGTCATCGGCGCAGCTGAATTGCACGCCCCCTTGCTGGAGGCGCACCAGCAGATCGGCGGTGTCGTCGTTGCAGCCGGGCAGTTGGCGCCATTGATCGCGGCTGGCCCGGTTCACGTCAAGCTGCCAGCTGGGCGCTGCCGCGGGAGCAGCGGCAGGGCTGGGGGAGGGTGATGGCACCGGCAGCTGACCGGTGGCNTGCAGCACCCGCCTGGCCAGGGGATCCAACCAGTGGCTGCGGCTCATTCCAGGCAGCAGAAGTGCGCTGACCTTAACGAGAGTGCGTCACTTCAGCTCGCGCAACAGCGACTTGCAGCCGCCTTGATCGCTGATGTAGCGGTCCATCAGTGCGGAGAAGCCCGGATCGTCGCGCACGGCCTTGCGTTGCTTGGCGCTCACCTGTTCAGCATCGAGGAAGCCGNTGGCCAGGCTGCGGGCCTTCTCGGCGGGCATCATTCCGGATTGGATCAGGCAGTGGGCGTTGGCTTCGGCGATGGTCACCAGGGCGGTGTCCCGCTCCGATGCGGCCCGCACGGCAGTGGCGCNNGCGGGAAGCAGCAGCAGCAGGGCCAGGACGAGGGGGGTGCGGTGATGCATGGCCGTGGGCGTGCGATGACTCCACCATCGCGGCTTGGGCTCAGGGTTTCCAGCGGGGAATCGGCGTCGGTGGATCGACCAGGCCCTGGCGGAAGGCGATCAACACGGCCTGGGTGCGATCACGGGCATCGAGTTTGCTGAGCAGGGCGGTNATTCGGTGCTTCACCGTGTTGAGGGAGAGGTGCAGCTGATCGGCGATTTCTTCGTTGGTGAGGCCGCGGCAGAGGCCGCGCAGCACGTCCTCCTCCCGCAGGTTCAGCACATCGGAGAGCGCATTGGCGGGGTCCGTCCGGCGGTGGCGGTGCTGCACCACCCCGCTGATCACCGGATCCATGTGGCTGCCATCGCTTTCCATGGCCTGNAGCATGTTGAGCACAGCGCCGTTGCCGACGCGGTCGCGGCTGCAGAGCCCTTCGCAACCGGCGGCGACGGCGGCCTCGATNGTGCTGAGCAGGGGCCGCTGAATCAGCATCAGGCAACGCAGGGAGGGTTGCTGCTGTTTGGCGGCAGCCACCAGGGCTGGACCGTCGCCACGGTCCAGCAGATCGGAGCAGATCAGCAGATCCGCNTGGTTTTCGGCCAGGCAGGAGAGCGCTTCGGTCTGGCTGGTGGCCGCACCGACAATCGGGCCGATGTCTTTGAAGCTGTGCACCAGGGCCGNGATCAGCACGCGGTCTGCNGAGGCCACAACGGTGCGACGACCCTGCAGCAGGGAACGCCCCTGTTGGGGCAGCTCACGCATGGCCGGCAGCTGAACGGTGAGGTCCAACGGGTGCGGTGATCAGCACTGAAGAAATGGTGGGCATGGCGTGAAACCGCACTGCCGTNGAACACGGGAAGTCTGCAGAATTCCCGTCAAGAGAACGACACTTGAGCGGATGGCCTTTTTCGATTCCGACATCGTTCAGGACGAGGCCAAGCGCCTGTTCGGTGATTACCAGCAGCTGATGCAGCTGGGCAGTGAGTACGGCAAGTTCGACCGGGAGGGCAAGAAGAAGTTCATCGAGACGATGGAAGAGNTNATGGGCCGCTANCGGGTGTTCATGAAGCGGTTNGAACTGTCGGAAGACTTCCAGGCCAAGCTCACGGTGGAACAACTGCGCACCCAGCTGAANCAGTTCGGCATCACGCCGGAGCAGATGTTCGAGCAGATGAACTCCACGCTGGAGCGGATGAAGGCCCAGATCGAATTGCCGCCCTCCAGCTGAGACAGCCCCAGCTGAGGCCAGCAGGGCAGCACCCGTACGATCGCCAGCGCACGCCACCTGCGTTCCATGCCGGAGTCCACCCCTTCCCTGCCGAGCTGGCTGGCGCGTGGCATGGCCGATCTGTTCCCTGCAGGGGATCCCGAGAATCCTGATCAGGCGCTGGCGGCCCGGTTGGCTGCGGCAGACCATGAGGGGCGACCGCTGCGGGTGAAATTGGGCATCGACCCCACCGGCAGCAACATCCACTTGGGCCACAGCATCCTGTTCCGCAAGCTGCGGGCNTTTCAGGACGCNGGCCANACGGCGGTGCTGATCATCGGNGACTTCACCGCNCGNATCGGNGANCCCACCGGNAAGAGCGCCACGCGGGTGCAGCTGAGCAAGGAGGAGGTGGCTGCCAACGCCTCCACCTATCTGCGTCAGCTGGGGCAGGACCAGTCCAAAGAGACGGCGCTGCTGGATTTCGAGACCCCCGGCCGCTTGGAGGTGCGATACAACAGCGAATGGCTGGAGGGCATGGACCTGCCGGCGGTGATCGGCCTGCTCGGCACCGGCACCGTGGGGCAGATGCTGGCC
>NHIA01000004.1 GCA_002170825.1 Cyanobacteria bacterium TMED177 | reverse complement strand
CCACTGGAGAGGTGGCTGAGTGGTTGAAAGCGGCTCCCTGCTAAGGAGTTACAGGAGGCAACTTCTGTCGAGGGTTCGAATCCCTCCCTCTCCGTTCCCGGCCAACAGGGCGGTTTCAGTACTCCTCAGGGGGGATGAAATCGCACAGTGCCCGTGCCAGATCCGGCAGCAGGCGCTCGTCCTGGGCCCGATCACTGCCACTGCCGAAGGCCACCAGCAGCATCGGCGGTCCATCGGGTCGTTTCCACCAGGCCGCATCATGGCGAGCCTGGCTCATCCATCCAGCCTTGCTCCACAAGCGGCTGCCCTGCGGCAGCCCCTCCCCCAAGAACCCATCCACCTGATTCTCGGGATCGGCCCGCCGTTGCTCCGGATCGATCGATCGGCTCAACAGCTCACGCAGCCGCCGGCAGGCCGGAGGGGAAACCACGGCGCCGGTCATCACCGCCTCCAGCATCCGAGCCGTGGCCGCCGTGCTTAAGGCGTTGCGATTGCTGTTGTCGGCGCCGTAGAACCGTTTCTCGCGGCCGTAGGGACCATCGCCCCAGGTTTTCTGGCAGCAGTTCACCCCCTCAAGCTCCGGCCAGGCCAGATCAGCCAGCCAGTCATTCACAAAGCACCGCTGCCGCTGCCAACGCTCCCAGCGTTCACCGTGCAGTTCAGGGCCGCTGGTGGTGCCGGTCAGCAGGTCCACCACCAGACCGGTGGCATCGTTGCTCGAGTCCCCGATCATGTCGCGCAGCGCACGTTGCAGTTCGTCGCTGTCGGGAATCAGGTCCCGCTGCATCCAGCGCTCAACCGCAACGGCATACACCAGCTTCACCACGCTGGCGGGATACACGCACCGCTGCTCATTCCAACCGACACCGAAACCCTGGCCCGCCTCCGGGGCGTCATCCCCGTAGCGGACCCAGGTGATCGAAAGGCTGTTGCGCAGCCCAGGCCGTTCTTCTGAATCCAGCTGATCCAGCACCCGCTCCAGCTGGGACGCCATCGCGGAATCGGGACGGTAGAACGCCATGGCGACAGCGACTGGCCATGGAGACGTTACGCACCCTGCTGGCTCCTGACCTGATCAGGCCCGGAAGCTGCTGGACCCTGCTGCACAACGTGGATGGCTTTGCCCGCGCCACCGGCACCGGCCTCACCACCCAGGCCCGCTCGGGCCGCAGCATCCGACTGCTGGAACAGGTGGGATCCCGCCTGCGGGTGCAGGTGCTGGAGGACGGCTACCGCTGCTGGATGGACCGCGATGCCCTGCTGGGCCAGGCAGAGCAGCGAGCCGAGTGGCGCCCGTCCTTGCTGACGGCGGCCGAGATCCGGCGGCGACTGCCGGCGGTGCTGGCCTGGAGCGCGCGGGCCGAGCAGCAGCCCAACCATTACCTCTGGGGCGGCACCAGCGAACCCAACATGGACTGTTCCGGCCTGATGCAGATGGCCTTTGCCAGCCAAGGCATCTGGATTCCCCGTGATGCNTATCAGCAGGAGCGCTTCTGCCAGCCGGTGGCGGTGGCGCCGNCAAGCCTGCAGCTGCTGCTGCCCGGCGACCTGATCTTCTTCGGGCCNCCACGGCGGTGCACCCATGTNGGGCTGCANCTGGGCGGCGGGGTCTACCGGCACAGCTCCGGCATTGAGCATGGCCGCAACGGCATCGGGGTCGACAGCCTCCACCCCTCAAACACCCACCCCGTGGCCGGTCATTACCGAAACCAGCTGCGCGGCGCCGGGCGGGTGGTGCGCTGCCACGACGGCAGCCATCTCAACTGAACAAGCGCAGNACCGCCNCGCTTAAGTTGCTNCGNTCAACAGACCCTCCGGCATGAGCACCCACCTGGATCTGTCTGTGGTTGTGCCCCTATACAACGAGGAGGAAAGCCTGCCCCATCTGGTGGAGCAGTTGCTCCNGGCGCTTCGCCCCAGCGGCGAACGATTCGAACTGGTGCTCGTGAACGACGGCTCCAGTGATCGAACCGCCGACGTATTGACCCGGCTGAGCCATGAGGTGCCGGAACTCGTGGCCGTGCTGCTGCGCAAGAACTACGGCCAGACCGCTGCCATGGCAGCAGGGTTCGATGTCGCCAAGGGCGAGGTGATCATCAGTCTCGACGGAGACCTGCAAAACGATCCGGCCGACATCCCCATGTTGCTGGCCAAGCTGCGGGAGGGATACGACCTGGTGAGCGGCTGGCGCCACCAACGCCAGGACGCGGCGATCCAGCGCAAGCTCCCTTCAACAATCGCCAACCGTCTGATCGGCCGCGTCACNGGNGTTCGACTGCANGACTACGGCTGTTCCTTGAAGGCCTACCGGCGGGAGGTTCTGGCTGACCTGCGTCTTTACGGCGAGCTGCATCGCTTCCTGCCGGCGCTGGCATTCATCGAAGGTGCCCGGATCACCGAGGTGAAGGTGAACCACCGGGCCCGGCAGTACGGCAGCAGCAAATACGGGATCGACCGCACCTTCCGGGTGCTGATGGACCTGCTGACGGTGTGGTTCATGAAGCGCTTCCTGACCCGACCGATGTATGTNTTCGGCTTCGGCGGNCTGATCGCGATGCTGGCCAGCGTTCTCGCCAGCACCTACCTGCT
Organism: Cyanobacteria bacterium TMED177; assembly: GCA_002170825.1. Taxonomy (GTDB): domain Bacteria; phylum Cyanobacteriota; class Cyanobacteriia; order PCC-6307; family Cyanobiaceae; genus Parasynechococcus. Next base: position 8,235 of record NHIA01000004.1, on the reverse strand, counting down.
GGCGGTGAAGCTGATGGGNGGCGACATCGGCAACCGACCGCTGCTGACCCTGGCGGTGGTGCTCGGTCTGGCGGGGATCCAACTGTTCTGCTTCGGTCTGCTCGGGGAACTGCTGATCCGCACGTACCACGAAAGCCAGGGCCGGCCGATCTATCGCATCCGGGAGACGTTGCGCGGCGGCCGGGCGGTCTGAGCCGGACCCGACCGCGCGGTGCCGCGGAAGGGTCCGATCGCTCCGGCCGCCGCTTCAACCACCCGTAGGTCACTGTCCCGAAGCGCTCGTCGCAGCAATGGCAGAACACTGCGATGTCCCCACAGGGCAGCNTCACGCACCGCCATCAGACGGTCGTCAGGGCCGCCGCTCATCCGATCCCGCAGGCGCTCCTGCAGAACGAGCCTGTCCTGCTGGCTCTTCGGTGCAGACCAATGCGCCAGCGGATCCTCCGGGGCGCTCACCGGGCGAGGGGCATCAACAACCAGCTCCAGCTGGGCGCGGTTCAACTGCGCCACGCTGCTGGCGTCCGTGCTGGCCAGCATCGGCTTCAGCGGTTTGCGCCGCAGCCANACCACCACCGCGAGGAGAACAACAGCGCCGGGGACGAGAACGTTCTGCATGCGGATTGAACTTTTATGTCGTCGATACGGCCCAAGAGAAGCCGCCAGATCAGCGCTCTCTACAGTAGCCGCGAAGCTTTTGGCCTCGACATGACTGGAGATTTCGCTGCTGCCTGGCTGCCTGCGATTTTCGTGCCCATCACAGGAATCGTGTTCCCCGCAGTGTTCATCGTCCTCGTCGGTCGAGTGATCACCGCCGCCGAGTGACCGCTGGTCGCGGACCGCACCCACCCCTCAGCATTCGTTTTCAATGACTGTCACTCCCGTGTCCGACCCCTGTGTCGGCAACCTGGCNACACCGGTCAACAGCGGTTATTTCATCAAGGGTCTGATCAACAACCTGCCCCTGTACCGCCCCGGCATCTCCCCCAACTTCCGCGGTCTGGAAACAGGTGCCGCCTTCGGTTATCTGCTGTACGGCCCCTTCACCATCTGCGGTCCGCTTCGGGCCACTGAGTATCAGCAGACCGCTGGACTGCTGGCCGCCATCGGTGCCGTTCACATCCTGAGCCTGCTNTTCCTGCTGTACAACCAGCCGGGCAAGCAACCCAACATCCCTCCCGCTGACGCGACGGTCGAGAACCCTCCGTCTGACCTGTTCACCCGCACCGGCTGGGCTGATTTCACCAGCGGTTTCTGGCTGGGAGGCTGTGGTGGCGCCGTGTTCGCCTGGTTCCTCTGCAACACCGTCCACGTTCAGGATCTGTTCAAGATCGCTGCCGGCGTGTGGAGCGTGGGCTGAATCCAGCCTGCCCTCTGAACCAATCNAACCGCTGACCCCCGCGGAGCCTGACCAAAGGCTCCCGGGGGTTTTGGGCTGCCAGGATTCAGGCAACTCCGAGTCGCCCCGGTGCGGTCGCTCTCCCAGCCGTTTCTCCGCCGGCCGGTCTTCACCATCGTCTGCAGCCTGCTGATCCTGCTGGCCGGACTGNTGGCTCTCACACGCCTGGGACTCGAGGACCTGCCCCAGCTGGCACCCACCCGCGTGAGCGTCAGTGCCACCTTCCCAGCGGCCTCCCCTGAGGTGGTGGAGCAGAGCGTCACCGCGGTGCTCGAGCAGCAACTCAATGGACTGGAAGGTCTCGAAAGCATCAGCTCCGACAGCCGCCAAGGCGGCGCGAGCATCAGCCTGCGGTTCAGCGAGGGCGATCCCGAGCTGAATGCGATCAAGGTTCAGAACGAGGTGAATCTCGCCACCCGGCGGTTGCCGCAGGCCGTGAGCCGCCAGGGTCTGCGGGTGAGGCGCTCATCGGATGACCTGCTGATGATCCTCGGCTTCAGCCACCCTCCCGAACAGTATGTGTCCACCTTTCTTGGGGGCTGGCTGGATCAGTCGATGCGTGAGTCCCTGCTGAGCACACCAGGCGTTGGGGACGTGCGGGTGTTCGGCAGCAGCGAACTCTCCTTTCGCCTGTGGCTCGATCCAAACCGGCTNGAGCAGGCAAACCTCACGGTCTCCGATGTGAACCGGGCTCTGGCCGAACAGAACGTTTTGGCGGCCATCGGCAGCATCGGGGCCGCACCCGCGCCGGCGGGGCAGCTGATCACATTGCCGGTTGAGGCGGATGGTCGCTTGCGCAGCCAGAAGGATTTCGAAAATCTGGTGCTGCAGCGGCTCGACAACGGTGGTCTGCTGAGGCTGCGGGATGTGGGGCGCGTGTCCCTTGGACAGCGCAGTTACGACCGTCAGGCCATGAACCTGAAGGGTGAACGATCGGTGGCGGTGGGGCTNTACCAGCGGGATGGAGCGAATGCCATCGCGGTGAGTCGCGCTGTGAAGGCAGAGCTCAAACGNCTGGAGCCGAACTTCCCGCCTGGGGTGGAGCTGTCGGTGATCGTGGATGTGGCCGACAACGTNCAGGCCAACCTGAACCGCACATTCGCCACGCTGCGGGATGCGGTGCTGCTCGTGCTGCTGGTGCTGGTGCTGTTCCTNGGGCGCTGGCGGNTGGCGATGATCCCTGGCATCGCCGTGCCGGTGGCCCTTGTGGGCAGCCTGGTGTTGGTGCGGCTGAGTGGATCCAACCTGAACAGCCTGATTCTGTTCGGACTCGTGCTTGCCACAGGCATCGTTGTTGACGACGCCATCGTGGTGAGTGAGGACATCGCCGGACGGATCGAGGCCGGCACCGACCCCCAGCAGGCGGCGGAGGATGCGATGGCCGAACTGGCGGGGGCCGTTGTGGCCACATCCCTGGTGCTGGCAGCCGTGTTCGTGCCGGTGCTGCTGATTCCCGGCTCCGTGGGACGCCTCTATCAGCCGATTGCCCTGGCGATCAGCGGAGCGATTCTGTTCTCCACCCTGAACGCCCTCTCGTTCACACCGATGGCCTGCGCACGGGTGCTCAGCCCGGGCGGTGGGCGTCTGCCTGGACCGGTCCGTCGACTCAGCACGCGGTTGCGCCGTGGGATGACGGATCTGCAGGCCATCTATGGCCGGCTGCTGGAGCGCTGGCTGCGCCGGGGTGCGCTGGTGATTGGGCTGCTGCTGCTGGGTCTGCTGATCACNGGCGGCGGGTTGGCGGCCATGCCCACCGCGTTCATCCCGAACGAGGACCAGGGGCAGATCCGTGGTTATTTCACCCTGCCGGAAGGCGCCAGCCTNGAACGCAGCGTGGCTGTGATGGACCGGATTCGCCAGGTGGTGGCGGAGGAACCGCTGGTGCGCTCCGGCAATTTCTATGCCGGCAATTCCTTCGGCCAGAGCGGCGAAGACCGCGGATCCTTCTACCTGCGGCTGCTGCCGCAGCAGCAGCGNTCAGGCCCTGATCAAAGCAGTGAAGCGGTGAAGCAGCGNCTCTCCCGTGCGATCCGACGCCGCATCGATGATGCCCGGGTGGTGGTGACGACACCACCGACGGTGCGGGGGTTCAGCAGCGAATCCGGCATCAAGCTGGAGCTGCTGGACCGCAGCGGTGGCCGGTTGGGCCTGCGGGAATTCGAAGCGGTCTCCCAGCGCTTCATCGCCGCGGCCGAAACCAGTGGCCGCTTCGAACGGGTGAGCACACGGTTTGATGCCAGTTCGCCACGCTGGCGTCTGAGCCTGGACCGAGATCAGCTGGCCGCCCTGGATCTGGATCTGGCCTACACCCTGCAGGACATCGGCACCGCGATCGGTGGCCGCTACATCGATGACACCTACGAGGGCGGTCGCATCCGGAGCATCTATGTGCAGCTGGATGGCGATCAACGCAATGAGCCGGACGACCTGACCGGCCTGATGGTGCGCAACCGCAGCGGCGATCTCGTGTCGTTGGAGAACGTGGCCCGGCTGACACGGGAGGAAGGGGCTAACAGCATCCGCCACTACGGCCTGAACCGGGCCATCACGGTCACGGCAGTGCCGGCGGCTGGGGTGAGCAGCGGCCAGGCGATCCAGATGCTCGAGGAGGTCGGAAACCAGGTAGGCGGCAGCAACATCGGTGTCGCCTTCACGGGCCTCGCCCGGGAGGAACAGCGGGCCGCCAACACCACCTGGATCCTGTTCANCCTCGGGGTGGTGGTGGTNTACCTGCTGCTGGCGGCGTTGTACGAGAGCTTTCTCGACCCGCTGATCATCCTGCTNACGGTGCCGATCGCCCTGCTCGGAGCNCTGATTGGNCTGACACTGCGAGGTCTGCCGCTGGACGTCTACGGCCAGATGGGCCTGCTGGTGCTGGTGAGCCTNGCCGCCAAGAACGGCATCTTGATCGTGGAGTTCGCCAACCAGCGNCTGGCGGCGGGCATGGCGTTGGAAGAAGCCATCCTCGGTGCAGCGATCAACCGAATGCGCCCGATCCTGCTGACGGCGGTGACATCCCTGGCCGGTTTTCTCCCCCTGCTGCTGGCACAGGGATCCGGCTCCGCCAGCCGGATCAGCATCGGCACCGTTGTGTTCAGCGGGTTGCTTGTGTCCTCCTGGCTCTCCCTGTTTGTGGTGCCGGCGGTGTATCTGTTGCTCAAACGCTGGCGCTTGGCATGACGAACTTGTCCTCTCCGGTGCCGCGGCAGCGTCGGCTGATCCTGCACGCCGGCACCCACAAGACCGCCTCCACCGACATCCAGTCCCGACTGCTCCGCAGCCGGGATCTCCTCGCCCAGCAGAACCTGAGTTACCGCTTTCCAGCGGAGGAGGTCAGCCATTTCAAATCCCTCAGCCATGCGATCACGCACAGCAACTGGAGCCTGTGGCACGACTACCTCGAGAGCATGGGCAACAGCGACGCTGACGTGTTGATCAGCGCAGAACAGTTCGCGCCGCGGCTCACCCAACGCAAGACGATTCGTACGCTGCAAAGGATCGCCGAGCAGCACAACTACACGCTCACCGTTGTGATCTTCATCCGATCGCAGCTGGATTACATCAATTCCCGNTACGCCTACANCCTCAAGCGTTTTTATCACACAACGACCTTCCCCGAATACATCGACGCGGTGCTGAANGGAGATTTGCCCTCGAGNGGTTCCTTCAAAGGTCCNAACGCAAAACGCAGTGATGTGTTCGATTTCTGGAACTATTTCTCCGCCCTGCTNAAGGAGCGAACCCGCGGTCTTGATGTGCGTTTCATCCCGTTCCGCCAGACGGACCCCGATCCCTTCATGCAACTGATCCACACCCTGGAGCTGAATCCTGATCTGGCCTGGGCGGAAAGCCGAAAGGAGGCCATGAATCAAAGTGCNGGCCCCCGCGGCACCTGGCTGGCGCGGGAGCTTGGACTGCGCCTTGCCAGACATGGCATCACCCATCGAAACATCGAGAATTCCTCAGCGATCATTCCGACGGAAGAGGTGTTCCGGCGATGGCGTGATGGNAGCTTCTGGGGCTTCGACNGTGCTTTGGCCCGCCGNGTGAGTCGTCACTTCAAGGCGAACAACAACCGTTTCGCCCAAGCGGTGTGGGGACGCCCCTGGGGGGAGGTCTATGGGAAGGACGCCAGCCTGCGGACACGCCCCCAAAACACTTTCAGCCCGCAAAGCGTTGAGGAGATGGTGGCGATGCAGCGCATAGCCGACCATCTGCTGCTGCGCATTCACCGACGGCTGCAACCCCGCCGACTGCACCGGCTCAGGGAAGGGCTGGAGCGCATCGGCTCGGCCCTGATCAACACGGTTTAGCGCTGATATTCAACACATATTGTCTAGATATCGTGCCAGCAGTCTGAATCGGGCTTTGATTCAGTCCAAGACTCAGAAGCTGTGGCTGGTGCCCGGATCAGCCCAAAACACTTTCAACGTGAGCACTGGCGTGGAGAACCTGATGCCCCCCTCCCGATTGATGCGGGTGTAGGTCACACCCTGTTTCGCCGTGGGGAACTCGAACTCCAGCGCCGCGCGGTTGCCCGGATACATGATCACGTAAGCATTGCCCTGGTACTGGCTGAACTGGCAGTTCGCCGCAACCTGGGTCTTCTTGATCACGGGCGACTTCACATTCAGATGGCAGTGCACGCGTCGGGTGTCCGCCGAAGCCGGTGCAGCTTGCAGCAACGGCATCAGCAGGCTGAGCAAACCAAACGAGAGAGCCGTTACGGGAAGGGCAAGAAAGGGCAGGCCAGTTCTGGGGAGGGGACAACGCATGCGATCAACTCAACGGCGAAGCAGGAGATGGCGGGTGGACTGCCATCCACCTTTTTCGTCATAGCTGCGCTGAAGACACTCCACCTGATCGCTTGCAGGCATCCACCAGGCTTCGATCGCGAAGGGCTGCTGAGGCGACACCCGTTCGGGAACGCGATAGCCCCCACCATCGGGAAGCCAGGTGATGCGCTGCAGCGACTGCGTCGACCACACAAGCTGACACGGCGAAGGCAAGGCGGACTCGGGAGAACCTTGACGCTCCAGAACGGTTTCTTCACCTGACCAGGCCCCGACAAGAGCCTCGGGGGTAAGGGCCGGGGCCTCCTGCTGGATGCACCCCGCACGACACTCTCGAATCAGCACGGAATGGTCAAACCGTCCGGCTCCATCCCAGAGCAGCACGAGGCGGTGGCGTCGATCCCCGCAGATGAAGCCGAACTCGGCATAGGGACGCAACCAGAGCCCGATCTGAAGCGATCCCCTGGAGAAGCTGCCTGTGGAGAAAAAANCCAGTTCCGGGTCGACGTGACGGAAGGTCTGCACGATGCGCTTGACCGGCTCCCCCTGGAAAGGCTGTTGGTTNANGGGCTGCTGGTTGATGGGCTGTTGATCTGAAGGCAGCGGGTCTGACAAAACCTGATCAGGCCAAAACAGCAGCTCCAGATCAATCGCCTCTCCTGCCCTGGCAAGGGTCAATTGCGACGGCTGTCGACGCTGCAGATGTCGATCTCGATCCAGCGTGTCGAAGCGGCCTTGCCAACATCCAAGATTGAGCAGGAAATGCTCCCACTGACGGCCCACATCGCGAGCAACGACAGCGAACAGGCTATGCAGCGGCAGCTGCNGCTGGAGCCGGATCAGACNGCGGCTGTCAGACAAGGNCGGACTTGAAGGTCTCCCGAGGNGTCNTNTCGAACATGCGGCGGTAATCCTGCGCAAAGTGGTTGCGGCTGTGGAAACCAAAGTGTTCGGCGACATCCTTCACGGTGGAACACGCCAATTTGCGCTGCAGATCGGGGTTGCGAAGCACATGGTGAACCTGCTGCAGCCGAATGCGTTTCATCAAGGCCATCGGCCCGAATCCAAACATCTCGCGGCAGCTCACTGTGAGCGTGGTTTTGGTGGTGAACAATGCCTTGCAAACCTCCTCAAGGTTCACTGGGGCCGTGCTTGTGGAGAAAGAGAACTGAACCAGCTCCTTAATCAAATCGGAGTGGTGGGTCGCCGTCACCGGACGCAGGCTGGGCTCGGAACGGTGTGCCAGGCACTCCATCAGTTTGGCTTCCAACAGATGCGGCGCAAAAGAAATGTCCGCGCCGTCGCCCTGCAAGGTCGATGGAACCATCAATCGCCGNAGCTGAAGGTGGCAGTCTTCGCTGAGGCTGATGCTGTTGGATCGATCCATCTGCTCGAGCAGACGATTGGCCGGATCCAGCGCATCGAGGGCCTGAACGCGCCGCCGTTCGATCAATGCAATGCCGAGATGGCTGCCACCGGGTGACGTGCGNAACATGGATTCATCCAGNCGGGTGTTGAAACCTCCCAAGGTATGTGGCATCAACGCTTCGCCGAAATGGCGATGTTCAGCAATGTTGTCGGTCAGCTCAGTNGCGAAGGGAAGCCANTTGGGATTGCGTTGTCCGTAAACAAAAAGCGCCTGATTGGCCTGTACTGAAATCAGAATGANTGAGCCTTGGCGCTCAATGCGAAACCTGCCTTGAAGAAGGCCAGGAGANACCTGNGTCCAGTAAAAATTNAAACCCAGAAATCTCCAAATAGATGACANTTCTTCAGCACTNAAGAATTGTCGATCAATGCNAAGGGTTTGATCAGCGGTGACGGGAGCTGCAGTCAAGTGCTGATCTGGCTTTAAGCAATTTTACTGCCTGAAAAGAATTTCAAGGCCTGCCTCACGCCATTGTTGGGGCATGTCAACAAAAAACCCCGCCCGGCAAACCGGACGGGGTGAATACGAGGAACGACTCGTGAATCAGACGGTTGGACAGATATGAATCAACCGAACTTGCCTGAGGTGGAGGCGATCAGGAAGGCTGCGTAGGTGAG
>NHIA01000003.1 GCA_002170825.1 Cyanobacteria bacterium TMED177 | reverse complement strand
GATGGGGTCTCATGGATTCACGCCAGCGCTTGTAGCTCAGCGGATTAGAGCATCTGACTACGGATCAGAGGGTCGGGAGTTCGAATCTCTCCAGGCGCGTTGTGAAACTGCTCCACGGAGCAGTTTTTTTTTGACCAGCTGTCATTGGGCCGAGCGCTAGGAGCTGTTCCTTACGATCGCAACAAAATCTGGTCCGGTGTCATGAGTGAGACGTCTGCTGCAGCCATCAATACCGAGCTGGCCATTGCGGATCCCGCCATTGCCGAGCTCATTGCCAAGGAGCAGCACCGTCAGGAGACGCACCTCGAGCTGATTGCCAGTGAGAACTTTGCGTCCCGTGCGGTGATGCAGGCCCAGGGCTCTGTGCTCACCAACAAATACGCGGAGGGCCTGCCGAGCAAGCGCTACTACGGCGGCTGCGAGCACGTCGACGCCGTTGAAGCACTGGCGATTGAGCGGGCCAAGCAGCTGTTTGGTGCGGCATGGGCCAACGTTCAGCCCCACAGCGGTGCCCAGGCCAATTTCGCCGTGTTCCTGGCTTTGCTTCAACCCGGCGACACGATCATGGGCTTGGATTTGTCCCACGGTGGACATCTGACCCATGGATCGCCGGTCAACGTCAGTGGCAAATGGTTCAACGTCATCCAGTACGGCGTCGACAGGGAGACCCAGCGCCTCGATATGGCGGCCATCCGTGCGCTGGCGCTGGAGCACAAGCCCAAGTTGATCGTCTGCGGCTATTCGGCCTACCCACGGGTCATCGATTTCGCTGCTTTCAGAGCCATTGCTGATGAGGTGGGTGCTTACCTCTTGGCGGACATGGCACACATTGCTGGTCTGGTGGCTTCCGGTGTTCACCCAAGCCCCGTTCCTCACTGTGATGTCGTCACCACCACCACCCATAAAACCCTGCGCGGTCCCAGGGGTGGGCTCATCCTCTGCCGCGATGCCGACTTCGCGAAGCGGTTTGACAAGGCCGTTTTCCCTGGCACCCAGGGTGGTCCGCTGGAGCATGTGATCGCCGCCAAGGCTGTGGCCTTCGGTGAAGCTCTGCAGCCGTCTTTCAAGGCCTACAGCCAGCAGGTGGTGGCCAATGCTTCAGCCCTGGCTGAACAGCTGATCTCCCGTGGCATTGACGTGGTGAGCGGCGGTACCGACAACCATGTGGTGCTGCTCGATCTGCGTTCGATCGGGATGACAGGCAAGGTCGCTGATCTGTTGGTGAGTGATGTGCACATCACGGCCAACAAGAACACCGTTCCGTTCGATCCGGAATCGCCCTTCGTGACCAGTGGGCTGCGGCTCGGCACGGCTGCGCTCACCACGCGCGGCTTCGATGCCGATGCATTCCGGGAGGTGGCTGATGTGATCGCTGATCGTCTGCTCAACCCCGAGGACGATGCCATCCAGGCGCAGTGCCTGAAGCGTGTTGAGACCCTGTGTCAACGCTTCCCTCTGTATTTGGCAGAACGTCAGCCGGCGCTTGCCTGACTGGTCCAGTCAGGCTTGGTTCCCGGCATTCGCCCTCCCTAGGATCGAAACAATCACTTCCCTGAAAAGGGTTGTACTGATCCAGGAGCCTGCGTGACTCTCGCTGCAAGCCCGCTAGCGGTTGCAACGCTGAGCTTCGTTATGGCAGCGGTGATCACGATGNTGATCGTNCCGTTGGTGCGNTCCACCGGCCTGCGGCTTGGACTCACGGACAAACCCGATCCCCGCAAGCAGCACNATGCCCCCATGGTGCGACTTGGCGGGATCGCCATGGTGGCCGGTTTCGGTTTTTCCCTCCTGCTGGTCTGGTTGCTGGGTGGTTTCGGGTTGTTGCCTCCGGAACGGGATCAATTGATCTGGAGCACCCTCGGGGGATCGCTGTGCTTTTTCCTGATCGGCCTTGCTGACGATCTGTTTGATCTGTCGCCCTGGCCACGTCTCGCAGGACAGATCGCTGTGTCATGCGTGATCTGGACCCAGGGCGTGCGCATCGGGGCCATCGATCTGCCCTGGCTGAACACCTCTGGTTCGGCAATTGTGCTCAGCGATGGTCTCAGCCTCCTCGCCACGGTGATCTGGCTGGTTGGTATCACCAATGCCATCAATTGGCTGGATGGTCTCGATGGCCTGGCCGCAGGCGTCGCCGGGATCGCTGCCGTCGGCCTGATCTCAGTGAGCTTTTCCCTCCATCAGGTGGCCGCAGGTTGTCTGGCGGCGGCCCTGGCCGGCTGCTGTCTTGGTTTTCTTCGCCACAACTTCAATCCCGCCCGCATCTTCATGGGTGATGGCGGCTCCTACTTCCTCGGTTTCACCCTTGCTGCGGTGAGCATCGTTGGGCCCGCCAAGGGGCTCACCACCGTGAGTCTGCTGCTGCCTCTGCTGATCCTGTCGTTGCCCCTGGCTGACATGTCAGCCGTGATCATGGGCCGTCTCAGCGAGGGGCGTTCCCCCTTTCACCCCGATCGTCGGCATCTCCACCACCGTCTGTTGCGGGCTGGTTTCAGTCACCGTCGCACCGTTCTCCTGATNTACGTGTTCACGCAGTGGCTGGCAGCTTTGGCCCTNGTGGTTGCCAATGCAGAAATGCGTTTTCTCTGGTTGGCTCTCGCCACGGCGATCCTGGTGGCNACGGTGGTGATCAGCCGGCGTCAGCTGCAGATGGAACGTGCTCTGCACGAAACCTCACCTGTTTCCACGGCTGATGTCGCCTCCTGCGGCGATCGCCATGGCTNAATCCGGCGTAGAGATCCTGTGCGTGGGAACAGAGTTGCTCCTTGGGGACATCCTCAACGGCAACGCNCGCTGGATTGCTGAACGGCTCGCCGCGNTGGGTTTGCCCCACTACCGCCAGACCGTGGTGGGTGACAACCAGGAGCGTCTGGCNGCTGTTGCCCGGGAGGCGTCTGAGCGCTGTCGGGTGTTGATCACGACCGGGGGGCTGGGACCAACCCCGGATGACCTGACCACCGAATCCCTCGCTGCCGCCTTTGAAACGCCGATGGAGGAGCGTCCCGAGCTCTGGGAGGAGATCCAGGCCAAGCTCTCCGCCGGCGGACGGATGGTGGCACCGAGCAATCGCCGTCAGGCATGTCTTCCACGCGGCGCCGAAGTGTTGCCTAACCCGCTTGGATCTGCTCCCGGCATGGTCTGGTCGCCGCGNCCCGACTTCACGATTCTCACCTTCCCCGGGGTGCCATCGGAGATGCGGGCGATGTTCGAGGCCACAGCGGAACCGTGGTTACGGCAGCACGGCGGTGCGGCAGGTGTTTACGTGAGTCGGCTGNTGCGCTTCAGCGGGATCGGCGAATCCAACCTGGCTGAGCAGGTGTCGGATCTGCTGGAGGGCACCAATCCAACGGTGGCACCCTATGCCGCGCTGGGTGATGTGAAGTTGCGTCTGACCGCCTGCGCCAGCACCCAGTCAGAGGCCGAGGCACTGCTGGATCCGGTGGAGCAGGATCTGCGCAGTCGAACTGGCCGTTACTGCTATGGGCGGAATGACGACAGCCTGGCTTCGGTGGTGATCAGACTGCTCCAGGACGCAAAACAGACCCTTGCTGTGGCCGAGTCGTGCACGGGCGGCGGTCTTGGTGCCGCGCTGACGGCTGTTCCAGGGTCATCCTCCGTGTTCCAAGGGGGTGTGATCGCTTACAGCAACGCGGTCAAGCAGGCATTGCTTGGGGTCCCGTTGGACCTGCTTGAGGACCATGGTGCCGTTTCCGATCCTGTGGTGGCCGCCATGGCGGAGGGGGTGCGGGAACGGCTGGGNACGGACTGGGCCATTGCGATCAGCGGCATTGCCGGCCCCGGCGGCAGCTCGGTGCAGAAGCCCGTGGGTCTGGTGCATCTTGGGATCGCTGGCCCCGATGGCTGTGTGGCATCAGCGGAGCGTTTCGGAGACCGTCGCGGTCGGGCAGCCGTTCAGCAGCTGGCTGTGATCCGTTCCCTGGACCGGCTTCGTCTGCGCTTGCTGTCTGAGTCGTAGGGTCAACGGTCCCTGCAGCACAGAGGCTTGAGTTCAGGCACCCTCTACGACAAGGTGTGGGATCTGCATCGGGTGGCGGAGCTCCCCGGTGGATCCACCCAGCTGTTTGTGGGTCTTCACCTGATTCATGAAGTCACCAGCCCCCAGGCTTTCGCCGCACTGCGGGACAAGGGGTTGAGCGTGCGATGCCCGGAGCGGACCGTGGCCACCGTGGATCACATCGTGCCCACCACCTCTCAGAGTCGACCCTTTGCCGATCCCCTGGCGGAGGAGATGCTCAGCACGCTGGAACGGAACTGCGCTGAGCACGGCATCACCCTCAACGGCATCGGCAGTGGTCGTCAGGGCATTGTTCACGTGATCGCTCCAGAACTGGGGTTGACCCAACCCGGTATGACCGTGGCCTGCGGTGATTCGCACACCTCCACCCACGGGGCGTTTGGTGCCATCGCCTTCGGCATCGGCACCAGTCAGGTGAGGGATGTGCTGGCCAGCCAGAGCCTGGCGATGAACAAGCTCAAGGTGCGCCGCATCCAGGTGAACGGCCGTCTCGCTGAAGGGGTGTCCGCCAAGGACCTGATTCTTCACGTGATCCGCACCCTCGGCGTGAAAGGGGGGGTTGGCTATGCCTATGAATTCGCCGGCTCCGCGATTACCGCCCTGTCGATGGAGGAGCGGATGACCCTCTGCAACATGGCGATCGAGGGAGGTGCCCGGTGCGGCTACGTCAATCCCGATGCAGTGACCTTCAACTACCTCAAGGGCAGGCCTGAAGCACCGTCCGGCGAGGCCTGGGATCGGGCTGTGCAGTGGTGGCGCACGTTGGTCAGCGATGAGGATGCCGTTGTTGACGATGAAGTCGTTTTCGAGGCGGCAACCATTGCCCCCACGGTGACCTGGGGCATCACGCCGGGACAGGGCCTGGGGATTGATGAGTGTGTTCCGACCTTGGAGCAACTGGAGCCCGGCGAACGTCCGATCGCCGAAGAGGCTTATCGCTACATGGATCTGCAGCCTGGGACGGCCATCGCTGGTGTGCCGGTGGATGTGTGCTTCATCGGCAGCTGCACCAATGGCCGGATCAGCGATCTGCGCGCAGCAGCGGCGGTGGCTCGCGGTCGCCATGTGGCCTCTGGCATCAAGGCCTTCGTGGTGCCGGGTTCGGAACAGGTGGCCCAGGCGGCTGAAGCGGAGGGTCTGGATCAGGTGTTCCGTGAGGCTGGCTTCGAATGGCGGGAGCCCGGTTGTTCCATGTGTCTGGCCATGAATCCGGATCGCATTGAGGGGCGACAGATCAGTGCCAGTTCCAGCAATCGAAATTTCAAGGGAAGGCAGGGCTCTGCCAGCGGTCGAACCCTGTTGATGAGTCCAGCGATGGTGGCGGCTGCCGCCGTCCTGGGCCACGTCACCGACGTCCGCAACCTGTCCCTTCAACCCACGGCCTGATGAACAGTTTCCCCTCAGGACCGGTGGATCAGGTGGTGGGTACGGCACTCGCCCTGATCGGAGAGGATATCGACACCGATCGGATCATCCCGGCCCGTTTTTTGAAATGCGTCAGCTTCGATGCCCTGGGTGATCAGGTCTTTGCCGACGACCGCAGCGAATTAAATGGCGAGCATCCCTTTGACCAGCAGCAGTTTCAAGGGGCGTCAATTCTGGTGGTGAATGGGAATTTCGGCTGTGGCTCCAGCCGGGAACATGCTCCACAGGCCCTGATGCGTTGGGGCATCCGGGCTGTCGTGGGCATCAGTTTCGCTGAAATTTTCTACGGCAACTGCCTGGCGCTCGGTCTCCCCTGTGCAACTGCCCCCGCGGAGACGATCGCTGCCCTACAGGCCAAGGTGCTCACATCCCCGGCCCTCCCCTGGACGCTGGACCTTGAGACGATGACGTTCGCTTCTGCAACCGATCAATGGGCTGTGGCAGTGGATTCCGGTCCCCGGCAGATGTTGTTGAGCGGCCGCTGGGATGCCACGTCCCAGCTGCTGGATCAGGGCGAAGAGGTGAAGCGGCTGATGCAGCTGCTGCCCTATCTCAACGGGTTCATCGCCCAGTGACGGCACAATCAGACTCTTGTGTCTATGAAAGAGACAGGGCCTGGTAGTTGTTTCGATGTTTGCGATCATCCGTCGTTGCTCTCCCCTGCTGCTGTTGCTGTCCCAGCACGCCATCGCAGCGCCTGTGCTGCGACTGAGCGTTGATGCGCAACCAGGTCTTGTCGGTCGATTGCTCGATCAGCGGGCTTGTCCCGGCTGTGATCTCCGCAAAACCGTCCTGCGGGAGGTCCATTTGATCGGTGTGGATCTGCGTCGCGCCAATCTGGCGGGTGCCGATCTTTCCGGCGCCAATCTCGAGGGTGCCGATCTGAGCCATGCCAATTTGACGGGTGCTGATCTGCAAGGTGCCAACCTCACCAATGCTGATCTCACAGGGGTGGACCTCCGTGGGGCCGATCTGCGTACCGCCGTTGTGATCAATGCCTTTGCCCCGGATGTCCGTACAGAAGGGATCCGTTATGCCGGGGCTGATCTGACCGGCAGCGATCTGATTATTGGTGGTGGAGACTGAATCTGGATTGAATCACAGGGGTGGGCCGTCCTGATCAGCGCGATCGAGGAACCAGTCCGCCGGCGTGTAGGGAACAAAGGGCACCCCAGTGCCGCCGAAATCAAAATCGTTCAGACGGAAACGCACNCCGCCAATCCCCTTGTATGGATTGAGATAGAACCCCACGTCATAACTGCGTCGTTGCCAGCGCAGTTCAAAACTTGAATTGATCACTTCGCCGTAGTAGTCGGACCCAGGATCCACGTTCAGGTTGACCCCAGCGCTGAGCACCAGTGGACCGACGATCTGCTGGGTCAAGCCGAAGCCGAGCGTGCCGAAATCGACAATCCGATCGAATTCGAAGGGGCTGGCGCCATTGCGCAAGGTGCCGCCNCCAACNACGGTGATCTGGGTGAAGTCCAGAAACGGTTTGCTGAAGGTGCCGAGGGTGATGGTGGGCCCTCCACTGAAGCTGATGCTTTCCTGATGGGCTCCACCCCCNTACAGCGCNAGTGAGCTGTTGATGTTGGTGTTGAGGCTCAGCCCGGGCACAATCGCCACCGGCGAATAGCGATAGGCCGCGAGAGGGGACAGCTCGGCAGTTTCGCCGCGCNCGATTGGAATCGTGCTGGTGATCGAACCGAACAAGCTGCCGCGGCCTGAACGCAACATGCGGTTGCTGTCAAAACGTTCGGCGTAGTAGTCGCCGATGGCGCCGCGAATCATGTAAAGGTGCGTTGTCTCGCCGTCAAGCAATTCCCCGCGCTTTTCGNCATAGGCGCCATAGGCCGCCTGGATGCTCGATGACCCAAGGGATCCGTTCCAGNTTTTGTAGCGGTACGTGCCGAAGAGGTTGGCCTTCACATCTCCCAGTGGGCCCAAGTTGATGTTGCGGCCGAAATCCCCCCAGAAGCGACTGTTGTCCAGGAAGTCTTTGCCGCTGAAGCTGCTGATGTCCGCTCTGGCGCTGAGCTTGTAGCCGTCGTAGTTGCCGCTCAGCTTGGCCTCCAATCCGAACAGGTCGCCGGGGTCGATATCGCTGCCCGTGCCGCCATCGATGGCGCGCTGCAGCATGAATTGGGGTTGCAGGTTGAGCTCGGTGTCTGTGCCGAATGTGATCGGCTTGAGGTTCCGGCCGACGAACAGACCGTCGCGGTCGTCATTGTCGACCCCGAGCACCCAGCGGTTCTCCACTTCTTCCTCCTTCTGAATCAGCTGGCGGCGGCTGACGGGAACCGGCAGGCGCTCTTCCACAATCAAACGGTTGCGGCGGGCGGAGATCAGCACATCACCGTTCGGCTGTTCCCGTGCAATCACATCTTCAGCATCGATTCGCGTCTGCGCCGGCGTGAAGGGGTCGTTGCTGAAACCCATCCGTTTGGCGCGCCATCCGTCAGCGGTGAGCCGGACTCTGGCGGCCTGGACGCGCCAGCGGCTGATGGTGCCGTTGATCAATTGCGCACTGCCCATGCCCTTCAACTGGGGGACTTTCACCACTCCAAATCGGTTCTTGTCTTTGACATTGGAGTTGATCTGGCCGACGGGAATGCCGCTGCGCCGTTCGATGGTGAAGCTGCCCTTGAAGGTCACGTCGCTGATACGTTGATTAACGNCCGCGATTGCTGCCGTTCGGCGCTGCTGTTGATCGGCTGGGCTGAGCGGCGATGGTTCCGGGGTGGCCTTGCGTTCAAGATGATTCACGGTTGCCCCGCCATCGCCCAGGGCAACGGACTCGAGACGCTCTGAAAGGGGCGTGGATTGTTGACGGTTGTTGCGCTCAGGGTCAGCGCAACCCAGGGGTGGTGGCATGACCGAGCTGTCCATCGGCGGGAGGTCACGCCCCCAGCGGTAACGGAGGCCCAACAGGTAGGCATTGCTCCCCTCCGTCACGCCGCTGTAGGTCCCGAACGCCCCGGAGCGGTGGTGGATCCGGCCAACGAGGGAGAGGTCTGAAGAAACGGCGGCCTCAACTTCGAAGCCGAGGTAATTCAGCAGTTGGGTGTAATTCTCCCGGAAGGTTTTTTCGTAGAGGCTGTAGTCGGTGTTGAAGCTGATGCCCTCCACAACGCTGAAGCTCAGCCACGGCTGCACCCAAACCCGAGCTCCGATGCCGAGGACACCCTCGCCGAAGCTTTGGGCGGGAAGGTCGGCATAGGGCTTGTCCTGGTTGAACGCACCTCCGGACTGCTGCTTGGCAATGTGACTGAACAGGTCTGCTTCCAGTTCCAAGGCCAGGGGACCGGCCCGCATGATGCGCTTCTGCAGGCCAATGCCGAGCACGGCTTCAGGCCGCATGTCGCCATTGAAAAGGAACGTGTCGCCGAAGGCGGCATCAATCATTTGTCCACCCCAGGCCGTCACGGCCCATGGCTGGGGATGCCAGTCTGGAACAGGCGGCAGCAGTGGCGGACATGCCATTGCTGGCTCTTCAGGTGTGAGCTGTTCCGTTGAGACCTGTGCCTGTGTCATCTCGTCGCCTGTGGTCGCTGCGACGGATGAGGTTTGAACAAGGGATGTTGGCTGTTCAGGGACTGGCTGCGTTGGCTCGGCGACCTGAACCAGTCCATCAAGACCCTCTAGATTGATGACGCCATAGACGTCATCCAGTTCACCTTCGTTGTGGACCAGGTTGTACCGGAGAGCTGAAGCCTGAAAGAACTGGTTGTTCCGTTTCAGACGGACGGAGCCGCGGGCAAACAGCGTCTGAAAACCGCTGTCAAATTCAATCCGGTCTGCAAGCAGGAGGCCCGAACCCAGAGCCACACGCACGTTGCCCTCGGCGATCGTGATGTTTCTGGTGTTGTCATACCTCTGGCGATCAGCCTTGAGGCGCAACCACTGTGGCGGCTGGGGCTGCTTGGACTCAGCTGCAGAGTTGTCGTCTCCAGCAGCATCAGCGCCTGGCACAAAGAAACCCAGGGACCCAAAGCAAAGGATCCCTGCAAGGGTTAGAGCGAGGCGGTTTTCCGCCAAACGATTCCTGCTGCGGCTCGTGATCTTGACAGCTCAGATGCGGCTCAAGGCCTACAGCGGACCAGTGCTGCGCGCGGTCCGCGCGCAGACCGATGTCAATCCTCGAGGTCCTTGCGGCTGGGGGTCCGGCTTGGATCGCTCGCCAAGAAGCCGAAGACGAAAATTCCGATAAAGAAGAAGACGACCGAGTAAACGGAGATCTTGAGGGCGAGCATGGAGACCGACCGTCGTCTGTGTTTGCGTCAGCATCCTATGGGGCATGACAGCGTTACCTGGGGTGACCCCCCCTTGCAAGCCAGGCGATCGGCGTGGATTGAAACGTTTCGCAGCCGCTCGCGCTTCGATCTGCAATCGCATTGGCAGCGCATCGGCGCTGAGCACGGTGAACGCTTCGCTGAGGAACCCTGGGGCCAGGAGCACCGTCCTGACTGGGCAGCACGTGGGCTGCTGATCTGGCCACGTGGTCGTCAGTGGCTGCGCCTTGAGCAGGACCTGATCTGGCCTGCGGGCTGGACCAGGTCAGAACGCAGCCGTGTTCGGCTGTGTCTGAGCTGGTGGGCTGAAGCGGCGCGCCTTTGGGTGGATGGTCTCCTGGTGCATGAGGGGGATCTGTTCGACACCGCCTGCCGTTGGACGTTGCCGCCCCATTTCCAGGCGGGTGATGTGTTGAAGATTCAGCTGGAACTCTGCAGCCCGCTGCACGACGACGGAGCCCTGATCTCCAGTTGCCTGGATCTGGAGCCGAACCAGGCCGGACAGGATCCGGACGGCATCCTGTTGCCGGAGGCACTGCAGCTGCATCTTGAGGCTGGTGGCGAGCTTCCCTCGGACTGGATGGCGTTGGACGCCTGCGCTGAGGCAGCTCGTGATGCTGTCGCCGCCCATCTGGGATCGGCCCCGGTGCTCAGCGGGAGGGTGCACTGGTTCGGCCATGCCCATCTCGATCTGGCCTGGCTGTGGCCCGTGGCGGACACCTGGCAGGCCGCGGAGCGGACGTTCCGCTCCGCGTTGGAACTGATGAACCGCTGGCCAGAGCTTCACTTTGCCCATTCCACGCCGGCTCTCTACGCCTGGATCGAACGTCATCGTCCCGATCTGTTTGAGGCGATCCGTGACGCCAGCAAGGCGGGGCGTTGGGAGCCGATCAATGGCCCCTGGGTGGAGACGGACTGCGTCCTGGTGAGCACGGCCTCGCTCTGGCAGCAATTCGCACTGGGACAGGCCTACAGCCGCAGCGTGTTTCCGGAATGGCGGCATCACCTTGCCTGGTTACCGGACAGCTTCGGCTTCTCTGCCGGGCTGCCTGCCGTGTCCCAGCAGACCGGTGTGCACTGGTTCTGCACCCACAAGCTGGCCTGGAATGCCACCAATCCCTTCCCCCATCGACTGTTCCGTTGGCGAAGCCGGGGCGGCTCCGAGCTGCTCAGCCTGATGCTGCCGCCAATCGGTCGGCGCGGCGATCCACTGGACATGCTCCGGGAACAGCGCCAGTGGCAGGTAAGCACCGGCGTTGAGGAAGCACTGTGGATCCCTGGGGTTGGTGATCACGGCGGCGGGCCAACCGAGGAAATGCTGGAGCAGATGCAGCTCTGGGATGGGGAGCCGACGGCGCTGCCCAGACAGCACGGCTCCCTGCGCGAGTTCCTCGAGCGACTGGAGCCCTTGAACGACCAGTTGCCGGTCTGGCGGGATGAGTTGTACCTGGAGCTGCATCGCGGCTGTGCCACCAGCCGGCCTGATCAGAAGCGCCACAACCGCAGTCTCGAGCGCTTGCTGCGCGAGAGCGACACCGTGGCCACGCTTCTGGCGATGAAACGGGATGGATGCAGCGGTTCCAACTGGCGACCACTGCTGTTTCAGCAGTTCCACGACATCCTTCCCGGCACGTCGATTCCAGAGGTGTTCGAGCAGGCGGAACCGGTGTGGCGGCAGGCCCGGCGAAAGGCCAGGCAGCAACGGGATTGTGCTGTCCAGACCCTGCTAGGTCAGGGACCACCGACGCAGGGCCGCAGGCAATGGTTCTGGATGGGGTGTCAGCCCCTGGCGCGTTGGTCTCCCGTGCTGCGGCTGCCCGTGGGGCACTGGCTTGTGGATGGGGAAGCGATGGCTCAGCAGAGCAGTGTGAGTGGCGGCGTCTGGGTTCAGCTCCCCGAGCAGCGTGGAATCAGCTCCGTGGTGCTGGAACGCCATCGCGCCGCAGTGGTCACCCCTCTGCAACCCCGACATCCGGTCACCGTGACGCAGGCATCATCAGGGATCTGGACCATGAGCAACAGCCTGGTGTCACTGGACTGTTCGGAAGAGGGCCTGCTCCAGCTGCGGGATGCCGCGGGCTCTGATCAGCTCTCCGGCCCATTGCGCATCGCGCGCTATGCGGACCGGGGAGAGTTCTGGGATGCCTGGGACATTGCAGCCGATTACCGGGCCCATCCCTTGGAGGTGCGTCCTCTCGGGGAGGTGCAGATGCTGGAGGCGGGTCCACTGGTGTGCCATCTGGCCCTCCGCTTCCAGGTGGGACAGAGCACGGTGCGGCTGGATCTTCGGCTCAGGGCTGACTGTCCATGGCTGGAGCTGATTGCAGCGGTGGATTGGAGGCAGTGCCATGAATTGCTGCGGATCGAACTTCCATTGGCGACTCCGGCTGTCCGCGTGGCAGCGGACACGAGCGGCGGCGTTGTGGAGCGTCCGGCTCGGGCCGTGACGCCACGGGAGCAGGCGCGCTGGGAGGTTGCATCCATTTCCTGGGTCGCGTCTCAATCCGTTGCACCCGGTGGAGGGGTTGCTGTGCTTCTCGATGGACCGCAGGGTGTCAGTGGCACGCCGGATCAGTTGGGTGTGTCGTTGCTGCGGGGCCCCACCTGGCCGGATCCATCTGCCGATCGTGGACTCCAGCGAAGCCGCCTGGCATTGATGCCCTTCGCACACACCTGGTCCAGGTCCGCTGTGCCGCAGGCCGCGATCGCTTTTCGCGAGCCTGGTTGGCATGGTCCCGTTGCTTGGAGTGACCAGGCTTCAGCACCTGGCCTGGAAAGCTGGTTGCCACCATTGCCGGCCGAACTGTGTCCGGTGGCGTTGCTTTCCTCTGATGCAGGACCACTGCTGCGAGTGCTGAATCCCGGGGCTTGCCGTTGCCGCTGGAGGCCCGGAGGCTCATGGCGTGTCGGGCGTCAGAGCGCAGACGGTGACACGGTTGAGTTGGCACCCGGAGAACTGGCCGAACTCCACCTGGCTCAGTCTTCGTGATCGTCGAAAGGATCATCCAGTGCTTTCGAGGGAGGTCCAAAGGCCTGGTACACCCCAAACCCGGTCATGCCGAGCAGGACTGCCAGCACTCCAATGGCCACGGACAGGGCAGGGGACGACGTTTCCATCACATCTCTCGACAGGATCAACTCCTAACCGGAGTAGGCCCCTACAGTATCCAGACTTCNNNNCACCCGAGACCCAAAGCGTCGCCATGGCTCAACGCACCCGTCTGGGAGACCTNCTCCGCCCTCTNAACTCCGAGTACGGCAAGGTCGTTCCCGGCTGGGGAACAACACCCGTGATGGGCATATTCATGGTGTTGTTCCTTGTGTTTCTGNTGGTGATTCTTCAGCTNTACAACAAGTCCTTGATCCTTGAGGGCATCAATGTCAACTGGAACGGCCTCGGCTGATCGACGCTCATGAATGTCTTCGGCGTCGGCCTCCCCGAGATGGCGGTGATCGGTGCCGTTGCGCTTNTGGTCTTCGGGCCGAAGCGTCTGCCTGAACTGGGTCGAACCCTCGGNAAAACCCTGAAGGGCTTTCAATCGGCCTCCAAGGAATTCGAGAGGGAAATCAACAAAGCCATGGCTGATCCGGAATCACTGCCCGGATCAGACGTTGAAGAGACTGATTCGACATCAGGCGTCTGACACGCATGGTCGATCAGCTCCGGCTTGTGGTTGGCCTTGGCAACCCCGGTTCGAAGTATCTGGGCACGCGCCACAACATCGGTTTCATGGCACTGGAGCGACTGGCGTCCCGTCATGGCCTGTCGTTCCGTCAGCAGGCCAAGTTGCTTGGTCTATCGGCAGAACAGGGCCTTGGGCAGGATCGTCTCCGGTTGTTGATGCCCCAGACCTTCATGAACGACAGCGGCCGCTCCATCCGCGCGGCGCTCGACTGGTTCGGCTTCACACCCGAACAGTTGCTGGTCCTGGTGGATGACATGGACATTCCCCTGGGACGCCTGCGGTTGCGGGCAGAGGGGGGCGCCGGTGGACACAACGGTCTGCGCAGCACCATCCAACATCTGGGAACCCAGGCCTTCCCACGGCTTCGCATCGGTATTGGTGCTCCCTCGGAGAATCCCGCCGAGCGTCGGGAGCGCACGGTGTCCCATGTGCTGGGTGCCTTCAGTCAGGCCGAGCGGCCCACGGTGGATTCCGTGCTGGATGGTGTGCTGGATTCCATCCATCGGATCCAGAACCATGGCCTGGAACGGGCCGGCAACTGGATCAATGGGTTCCGGCCTTCCCTGGACGGATGACGGCGCTGCCCGCCACAACGGCCCATTTGCGCGTCCTGCGTCAATGCTTCAGCGATCAGTGTGTGGAGGGTGAGGTGTCGGCTGGAGGCTTTCAGTGGACCTTCGTCTGGGCCTTCGATCGCGGCGAACTGAGCGTCGAACCCTCACTGGGTCGGGCGCTGATTGAAGATGCGCTGTTGCGTTTTCTGGTGCGGATGGATTATCGGCTCGAACCCGGCGGTGACTACACCTTCACGGTGCGAGCGCGCTTCTGAAATCCGGCGGGGGCGGGGGCCAGCGGAAGGCCTGTCCGAGGTGCTCTTCTGCCATCACCAATGCTGCAACGGCATCAAGATCGCCCGGCGGAATGCGCATCCCCTGTGGGATCAGCCGTTGGAGGCCCTTGGGCGGCCACAGCTGCCAGTAGCGACCTCGGGCTCGCAGGGTGGTGCCGCGTTCGTTCACCGTCTGCACCGGTGCAACCCTCTCCAAAAGCCCATCCCATGCGTCCGAACTGGTGCCGTTGCCCAGCAGGATCAGGTCCACGCCGCCGGAACAAGACCAGGCATGCATCTGGTCCATGACGTTGTGAACAGAAAGAACAAGACCCTCTTCAACGAGGGCCCTTGGCTTGTCGATCAGGACCAGGCCGCACTTGTGGTGACCGGGATCAATCGCCACAAGTCGTGTCATGGCTGGATCTCGATCTTCACCATCACCGGATCAGCCGTGTCACTGCTGCGGACGGAGACCACTTGCAGCCCAATCGGATCATCCGAGGTTTGATCAACCAGGGCTCGACCCAGCTGATTCAGGGCGTTGCCATCGAACTGGAGCCCCTCGCTCAGGGATCCACGCCGTTGGACTTCGGCGAAGCTCGACGCCAGCAGGAGATTCAGACGGTTGCGGATGGCATCGGAGCTGCGCTCCTCTGCCTCGATCGTTGTGGTGGCCAGCACGTCATCGGGACGGACGATCGTGCGGTTTGGTCGGACTTCCGGGAAGGCATAGACGATGCTTTCGCCGCGCAGGACATTGGTGGCTGATCGCAACGACACCACCCAGGTTCCGCTCTGGCGGATGGTGCTCTGCAGGCGTTTCACATCACTTCGGGGCACAAGCAGAATCTGACGGTCCGGTGTTTCCCCCGGTCGTACGCTCGCGTAGGCCTTGAGATTGGCTTCCTGCAACAGGCGATCCACCACCTGCTTGGCCTGATTGGGTTGTTCGAGCCGTACGGTTGCTCTGGCGAGGACCTGGCCACTGCGCACCGCCACCGAGCCGCGTCGGAGCGCCAGTAGATCCTTTTCCAGGGCAACCAGTTCCTGTTCTCCTGCTGTGATCCGGCTGCGGACACTCTGGAGTTCGCGTTCCGTGCGCTGAATGTCGGCGTCCCTAGCTTTGATGTCTTGGCTGAGGCGGGCGCGTTCCTTCTCCAGCACGTCCCTTTGTTGCTGCAGGGGCTCCAGTTCTCGGCGCAGGGTCGCTGCCCTCTTGCGGCTGTCGATCAGTTCGGATTCGATCTTTTGCGATGCCGCTTTGGCTTGCCGTCTTTCGTCTTCAGCCGCCTTGAGAGCACGGCGGCTGTCCTTCAGCCGTTCTTGAAGTGCATCCAGTTCAAACAGTCCGACGCGCAGTTGGGTGCTCACCAGCAGCAGCAACCCCAACGACAATGCACTGATCATGCTGCCCGTGAGGACTGTGATCAGCACCGCTGTCCGACGGGGGCGGAGGTTGAACAGGCTGAGCCTGGCCTTGCCCACTCGGCTGCCTAGACGGTCGCCCAGCGTGGACAGAACGCCACCAAGAATCAGCAACGCCAGGATCAGCAGCCATCCGCTCATCAGGCTGATCCCCCCTCGGCACAGTGGTCAGCTGAAGCGCTTGGCCAGGGCGATCGGATCAAGAACGGTGATCTTCTTGCGGTCAATCTGCACCAGGCCGGATTGGCGCAAGTCTCCCAGCAGACGGGTAATCGTGACGCGTGTGGATCCGATGGCTTCGGCGATGGCCTGATGGGAGAGGCGCAGATCAATGGTGATGCCCAGTTCATCTGGCACGCCGAAATCACGGCAAAGCACCAGAAGGAAACTCACCAGCCGCGAGGACATGTCGCGGTGGGTGAGGGTTTCAATCATCGTTTCGGTCTGAAGAATTCGACTGGAGAGACCCTGCAGTAAGCGCAGACCAACACTGGTGTCCGCCTCAATAGCGGAACGCACGGAGGACGCCGGTGCGGTCACCATTTCCACCCGCGTGAACGCCACTGCGTGATAGAAACGATCCGACCGGTGCCCGGTCAGGAGTGAGAGCACGCCGAACAGGCTGTTTTCCCTGAGCAGTGCCACCGTGATCTCCTCGCCGGATTCATACACACGGGAGAGACGAACGGCGCCCCTTCGGATCAAGTACACCCGCTCGGCAGGGTCACCCGGGAAAAAGATCGTCTTGTTGCGTTCCACCAGTTCTGTACTGGCACCGTCCAGGTCCCTGATGACGTCGAGCAGGGTGCGCGCACGGTCCGCCGTTGCTGAAGCCTGAGCAGGCTGCGGGGCATAACGGCTGAAACCACTGTTGGAGAGCATGGTTTCGCCGCAGATAGGTGGAAAATACGGATGCGTCTAGACAAGCCTTGTAGCAGTTATTACTTAAATGGCGACTGCCGTAAGTGCTTGCTGCTGGCCCTGCATCAGTTGCTGCAGGCCTTTCTGAGCAAGGTCGAGCATGGCATCGAGCTGCGGACGACTGAATGGTGATCCTTCCGCTGTTCCCTGGATTTCAAGAAGTTGGCTGCTGCCGGTGCATACCACATTGAGGTCAACATCAGCGCGACTGTCTTCGCTGTAGTCCAAATCCAGCAGCAAGGATCCATCAACCAGTCCTACGGAGACGGCGGCCAATTGCTGATGGATCGGGTCACGCTCCAGAACGCCATCAGCCATCAACTTGTCGCAGGCTCGGCGCAGGGCAACCCAGGCTCCGGTGATCGCGGCGGTTCGCGTGCCGGCATCGGCCTGGATGACATCGCAATCGATCAGCAGGGTTCGTTCACCAAGGGCTTCCATGTCCAGCACTGCCCGCAAGCTGCGACCGATCAGGCGCTGAATCTCCTGCGTCCTGCCGGAGAGTTTCATCAGCTCCCGTGCTTGTCGTTGCGGGGTTGATCCAGGCAGCAGCCGGTATTCGGCACTGAGCCAGCCCATTCCTTGTCCCCGTCGCCATCGGGGCACGTTGTCGTCGATGGAGACGCTGCACAGAACGGCTGTACGGCCGGTACGCACGATCAGGGAACTGAGGGCGAAGGTCATCGGATCCCACTCCACACAGAACGGTCGCAAGTCAACCGGCTCGCGGCCGTCAGCCCGAGACGGATTGGAAGGGCCCATCGGTTCTGGAGATCTCCCCGCAAGACTGACAGGTGGCGCGCGGTGTTATCCAACGTCACACCATGGATGGTGTTCTGGGCCTTGTGAGCGGGCTTTCCACCGCTACATTCAAGGTCTGCCGGGTTGTCCCGGGTGACTGCCGCCGAGATGACCGCCAGCCTGACGTCCAGCCACCGCACGCCGGAGTCCCGGGTTCGTGACCACAGCACGCTGGAACGGGCAGGCCTCCGGTCTCTCGAGCCGACGCAACCACCGCTGCATCTGGTGGAGCCTGAAGGTCAACTTCAGGTGCATACCGCCACCTATCGCGGCAGCTTTTCCAGTGTTCTCAGCCAGGCGATGCGAACGGCTGGTCTGGGCAGTCGTGTGCTGATCGTCCAGTTCCTTAAGGGTGGAGTGAAGCAGGGGCCTGCAGGGAGCGTGCGCCTCTGCGGAGGGTTGTCCTGGTTGCGACCTGATGTTCCCGCTTGCCTGTCTGAACCCGATCAGCCGGGCGGCTCAGAGGCGGTGA
Organism: Cyanobacteria bacterium TMED177; assembly: GCA_002170825.1. GTDB lineage: Bacteria > Cyanobacteriota > Cyanobacteriia > PCC-6307 > Cyanobiaceae > Parasynechococcus. The sequence goes on along the minus strand of NHIA01000003.1, from coordinate 33,834 downwards.
AGGCGGTCTGGGACACCTGCTGCGATCATCTTCGGGAAGGGGACATCGATCAGCTTGTGCTGGATGAAGTCGGTCTTGCGGTTGGTCTCGGTTACGTCGAAGAAACCGCATTGCTGGCTGCGCTGGAGCAGCGACCGACTTCCATGGATGTGGTGATCACAGGGCCTGCGATTCCAGCCAGTGTGATGGCCATGGCTGATCAGGTCACACAACTGCGTCGAGGTTTCTGATGCTCAAAAACGATCGGTGGATTACGGAGCAGGCGGCCAAAGGAATGCTGGAGCCGTTTCAAAGTGGCCTGATCCGTCATCTGGATCCAGACCAGCAAGCCCAGCCTGTCCTCAGTTTTGGCTGTTCCTCTTACGGCTATGACCTGCGGCTCTCATCCCAGGAATTCATGATCTTCCGGCATGTGCCCGGAACCGTGATGAACCCCAAGCGGTTCAATCCCGCCAATCTGGAGCCCACGCCGCTTCATGAAGATGAGGATGGCCGTTACTTCATCCTTCCGGCCCATTCCTATGGACTCGGTGTCGCCTTGGAGAAGATGCGGGTTCCGCCGAACATCACCGTGATCTGCCTGGGCAAGAGCACCTATGCCCGGCTGGGCATCATCGTGAACACCACCCCGGCGGAGGCGAGTTGGGAGGGCCATCTGACCCTCGAATTCAGCAACAGTTCCGGGGCTGACTGCAGGATTTATGCCGAAGAAGGCATTTGTCAGCTGCTGTTTTTCGAGGGTGATCCCTGCGAGACCACGTACAGCGATCGGCAGGGCAAATACCAGCATCAGCCCGAGCGGGTGACCCTGGCTCGCGTCTAGGGAGCCAGACGGGCCCGGTGCAGACGGCTCTTCTCGTACCACTCGGCGAACTGCGGGGCCCAGCTCACCATGTGTGGCCACATCAAGTCGCACAGCTGACGGATCTCCAGCTGGGCGTCGAGTTTGGCCCTCAGATCCATGAAGTGGAGAAACGCCCGGAGACTGAAGCTCACAACAAAATGCTGGCGGTAGTCAAAGGGAAGGATCCCTCGGGCATGTTCCTCAGCGAAGCCTGATCGCAGCAGATCGCGGTAGCGCTCCGCGGCCTGCTTGCAGTGATCGAGGTCGCGCTGCCGTTCCACTTCGGTGTACTGATACTTCTTGCCTTGGCGATCGCTGTAGTCGCCGATCGGGCGCAGATAGAACACCTCTTCGAGATCAAGATCCCCATCCGCAGCTCGACAGATGCGCTCGCCGGTGTAACGCATCGATTGCACGTCGAAGCTGACGCCCACCCGGTGTGTGCGTGCCTGCTGCATCACCGAATGGGGAAACCAACCCACGTTCAGAACGATCTGGGCATGCTCCATCGGACCGTAATGGCCCCGCTCTCCGGCCAGCAACCGCTTGACGCAGATTTCACCAGCCCGCGTTTCATCCGGCCACTCGGCGCGATCAGCAGCGACAAACCCCTCGCTGTAGTCCTGATGCATGGCGGCGTACACGCACTGCTGAGGATTGGGCGTAGCAGCAATCAGATCGACTCGGAAGCGATCCATGTCCTTGGCAGCGGCGTCGTGTCGTGATCATGCCGCTGATGGAGGGAGGTTGCTCATCCTGCTTGGCTGTGGCTGCGCGGACCGGCATTGATCGCAGCCTGTGCAGGCATGAAGTCCGATCGCGGCGTGACCGGCCCAAGCCCTTGCAGTGAAGGGAACGATCGCCCTTCAATCAGCGCGTCGGCCAGCGCTGTGAGCTCTTCCTCCCGCCGCAGACCGATCGAGCGGCCAACAGCTGTGCCATCAGCGCTGAACAGATTGAGCTGGGGGATGCCATTCACTTCATAACGGTCCACCAGATCCTGCCAACGGGGGTTGTCCACATTGACCATCACCACATTCAGGCGATCGCGATTGGCCTGTTCCAGCTTGAGCATGGCCGGTGCCATCTCCCGGCACACCTGACACCAGTCGGCGTAGAACTCCATCACGGTGGGACGGCCATTGGTGAGGGCCTGTTGGGGATCCGGCGAGCGGCGGGCAAGTTGTTCCAGGGGTGAGCTGGTCTGCATCCCACCGCGCAGAACGGTCAGCACCACGGCGAGGCCAACGGCGATCACCAGCAGGATGGAACGTTGCATCGGCCCCAAAAGCGGTGTGGGCGCACTGCCTGTCATGGCCTGTCAGGGGGACTGAACTCACTTTGACAGTCCTGATCGTGCTCTGCGGCTAGCGTTTTGCTGTGAACTTCCTTGGCCTGCTGACCCTGCCGCTGCGGGCACCGCTGCTCAGCGTTCTGTTTGGGGTGGCCATCGTGATGGGCAACCAGTGGTCGTTGCTTCAGCCGGAGATCAGCCGTCACGGTGGCATCGAAATGGAAGCGTTCGTGGCCTTCGAGGTGGTCCAGCTCCTGGCTGTGTTGGTGACTTGCACGATGCCCGATCTGTTGATGCGCAACGTGTCACTGGTGATGGCATCAAGTCGCGTCATGACCCTGCTGGTCACGCTTCTGCTGGTGATTGTCTCGGGCCTCTATCTGCTTCGACTCAACCTGCTCTCCGATTTGCTCATCCTGGCGTCAGCGCTGCTCCTGGCCCGATTGGATCTCATCCGGGTAGGCATCACTCCCACCCCGCGGCTCTCCATGCTGCTACTTGGCACCGTTTTGTTTGTTGGGATCGCTCTCGGGCATCAGTTGCCCCATCCCACGGCCGGCCTGTTCGCAGAACCGAACGTTGGGATCTGAGTAGCTGATCAGATTGTCCAGCACTTTTTTGGTGTAGAAGCGCGTTTCGGGGTACGGAATCCGTTCCACCCATAGTTCGATGTCGTCGTTCCCCTCGGGCTTGGGCCAGGAGGCAACGGCGCCAGGGCCGGCGTTGTAGCTGGCAATGCTGCGGAAGGGATCGTCGTTCCAGAGATCCAGCAACTGGCGCAGGTAGGCCGCACCCAGGTTGACGTTGAGGGCTGGCTGCTCCAGATCGCCTTCCTCCAGGGGCTGATCCACCAGTGATGCGGCTGTGGCCGGCATCAATTGCATCAGTCCAATCGCTCCGGCCACGGAGCGAACAGCAGGAGAAAACCGTGACTCCTGCTTGGCGATGGCGAGCAGGAGCTCCTGGCGGACCCCCTGCTCTGCAGACGCTGTCTGCATCTCCTGCTTAAACAGCACTGGCGATTGACTGTGCTGCAGGGTGCGGCGCTCGCTGCAGGAGGGAGAAGCCCAGCGCACGCTCAACCGCCAGAGCTGGTCCAGTCCGCGCCAAGGATCGCCAACCTTCATTCGCAGGCGACCCTCCACCAGCTGCTCGGTTTCAGGCAGGGGTTTGTCAGGTTGTTGGCCTGCAAGCCAGGTGTCCCATGCCAGGTCGTGCAGCCCCAGTCTCCAGAGGGTGTTCACCCCGGCATCCCGGCTGTTGAGGGGGGTCCATGCCGGTGTGGATGCGGATGTTGGTTGAGGCGACAGGGAGAGCGGTGATTCCCCGTTGACACGCAACTGAGCCCTCCAGCGGTAGTAGCCGGCTGGCTGGGATTTGATCAAGCGGGTCCAATGCTTGCGGGCTGCCACTGGATCGCCGGAACGTTCCTGGCTCAGGCCAAGCCAAAACAGACGCCGGCCTTCCAGTGGCCCGGGCAGGCTGTTGGGTGGCAGTGCGCCCAGCAGTTGGGCTGCCCGCTGCCAGTCCTCGCGCAGAAGCGCAGCGCGGGCCCCATCCCACTGCAACTGCCAGCTGTCGCGATCACGGGGCCATCGCTTCAGAACTGCGATCGCTCCGGCACCACCGTTGAGCCGGACTCGCGCTGCAGCCACGGCGGCGGAGTCTGCCGCCAACTGTTCTGGGATGGCGTTGATGAGCGCTGGGTTGGGGAACAGGGGTGCCATCAACAGCCGCACCGCCTCCAGGCTGTCTGGGCTGTTCGGGTGCTCTTGGAGGAGATCCAGCAGCAGCCGTTGGCCTTGCTCCTGCTGGTCGCTGCGGCCCTGGAGTAGCACGCGTCCAACCGCGAGCATCGTGTCTTGGCGTTCTGGACGACCTTGAACACAGGCCAGGGCGTGATCGCCATCGCCGAGCATGCCCAGAGCCCAGGCCAGTTGTTGGCGTTCAGCGGGTGTTGGTCCCGATGCGGCACAGGCCTCGCGCATCCGTGCTTGCGCCCCGGGCCAGCGCCATCCCCAGCGCGACAGATGGATGGCGCCCNGATGCCCCTGTGCNTCATCCGGCTCCANGCCCACGGCTGTGGCCAGCGCGGCCGGGTGCGCTGGCTGTCGTTGCAGCAACTCCTGGTGATGTTCAGGGAACCGCTGGCGGGCTCTGGCGCCGATCGGTTGATCAGGAAACCGTTCCAGCACCTGGCGCCACAGGGTTTCGGCTGTGCGGATGTCACCCTTCTTGTCGGCGGCTTCCGCCGCCAGGCCCAGCGCCACGGCGGCGAGAGGGTCATCCCCCCAGCCCTGGGCTGCCTGCACAGGACTCGTGCTGGNCATCAGCAGTGCGGCTTCCCGGCGGCGCTGGGGGTCGATGGACCAGCGGAAGGTTCTCCACAGCTCGGTCGCAGGGGTNGCTGGGCTGAGGGGTGAGCGGCTGCGCAGGAGCGCGCTGCGAGCGACCGTTGCGGCGGTGACGCTCAACCCCGCCGTGAGAATCAGCAGAACAGCACCGATCCGGGAGCCTGCGTGCACGCTGATGCCGGAACTACTGGCATTCTGAGTNTGTTGGCCAGTGCTTGGCGATGGTTGCTCCCCGTCCCGGTCAACGGCAGCAGCGGCGCACGCTGCTGGTGCTTTTGGTGGCGGTGCTCGTCTGGGCTTTTCGCTGGATCTGGCCGTTGCAGCTTCTGCCTGGCTGGGTGGTCGCCCTCCTGTTTGCCTGGGGTGGCCTTGAACTCATNGGACTGATCTGGTTTCCCCGTCGCAGCCGTTNAGGGCGGCAGGTGACCTGTCACGTTTCNGCCGTTGAAGACGCTGACGCTTCGTATTGTTTGGTCCACGAACAAGAGTCATGGCTCAAGGCGCCGTCCCGACGATTGGGCCTTCGCTCGGTTCCAGCGCTCCTGGGTTCGGCACCGACGGNATCCGAGGCCATGTCGGCACGGTGTTGACACCAGCCCTGTGTTTGCAGGTCGGTTACTGGATCGGTCGTGTGCTTCAAGCCGATGGCCCGGTGCTGATCGGCATGGATTCCCGCAGCAGCGGCAGCATGCTGGTGGCGGCTTTGACCGCCGGGCTCACCGCCGCCGGACGGGACGTCTGGAACCTTGAGCTGTGTGCGACCCCTGCGGTGCCGTTGTTGATCCGTGAGGTCGGGGCTGCCGGCGGTCTGATGGTGTCCGCCAGCCATAACCCCCCCGCTGACAACGGCATCAAGGTGTTCGGCGCCGATGGCACCAAGCTCAGTTCGGCNCGTCAGACCCGTATCGAGGCGGGGTTGCGCGGAGAGCTCCTGGACGACTCCCCCAGCCGCTGCGGTCGTTCGCATCAACGGGACGATCTGCTGGCCAGCTACCGCGATGCCCTGCTCAGGTCCGTTGGACCGTTGCGGCTGGAAGGGGTGCCGATCGTGCTGGANCTCTGCTGGGGGTCTGCCACGGCCTGCGGTGCTGAGGTCTTCGAGGCACTGGGCGCGGACCTGACCGTTCTGCACGGTCAGCCCGANGGGGAACGGATCAACGTGGCCTGTGGATCAACCCAGCTGGAGCCGTTGCGTCAAGCGGTGGAGGAGCGCGGCGCGGCAATGGGATTTGCTTTTGATGGTGATGCGGACCGGATGCTGGCCGTTGATGGCCAGGGNCGTGTTGTNGACGGTGATCACATCCTTTTCCTGTGGGGTTCGGTTCTGCAGGATCAGCAGGCCCTGCCGGAGCAGCGCCTGGTCGCCACGGTGATGTCCAACCTTGGATTCGAGCGGGCTTGGCAACGGCGCGGAGGTCTCCTGGAACGCACCCCCGTTGGAGACCAGCACGTTCATGCCGCCATGGTGGCCAGTGGTGCGGCTCTNGGCGGCGAGCAATCCGGACACATCCTNTCTGCGACCCATGGCCTGTGCGGCGACGGTGTGCTCACGGCACTGCANTTAGCAACCCTGTGCCATTCCCAGGACATTGCCTTGAGCAGCTGGTTGGACCGCAGCTTTCAGCCGTTTCCCCAGAAACTGGTGAACGTGGTTGTGCCGGATCGCGCCAGACGCAAAGGCTGGGCCGAGTGCGCGCCATTACGGGATGCCGTGCAATCCGCTGAAGCTGCCATGGGAGACAGCGGCAGGGTGCTTGTGCGTGCCAGCGGAACGGAACCGGTTTTGCGCGTGATGGTGGAAGCTGCCGAGCAGGGGGATGTCGACACCTGGACGGCCAGCTTGGCGGCCTTGGCGGATGAGCACCTCAACGCGGTCTGATCATCAGGTCCCGCGCCAGTTGAAGCGCACCATCGCAGGCGTCGCCAGCAGCTGTGCACCACTGGGCCCGAGGCATCTGCTCCGCAAGCCGTTGATTCACAGTGGCGCGAAAGAGGGGAAGGTGGAGCAAGGCACCACCATGGGGCACCACCGCTGGATCGGTCAGCTGCAGGGCGGTGACAACGGCGCTGATCATCTCGACCAGTGCTTCCGCCGAACGATCGAGAATCCGTTGCGCATCCTCCAAACCCTCTGAGGCAGCGGTGTCCACAAGAGGTGCCAGNGCTGCNAAGNCGGCGGGCCCGAAGTCCGGCTGCACCACCCGTGCCTTCACGTCCACGCTGGAGTGGCAGCCAAGTGCNTGCCAGAGCGTCCGNCGCAGNGGGTGGTCCGGCAGGCGACCGTCCGCCATGCGCAGGCTGAGCTGCAGGGCATGATGCCCNAGATCAAAGGCGGCGCCGGCTCCATCCAGCCGCCAGCCCCAGCCGCCGCAGCGGTGCTCCAGTCCGCTGCCATCCCTGCCGACGCAGATTGTGCCGGTGCCGCTGATCACCACGATGCCGGCGCCATCGGGGAAGGCCCCGCGCAGGGCCGTGCGTTCATCGCCGGTGGCGAGGGCCTGGTGGGGGGCGATGGCCAAGGCGTCAGCCAGCAGTGCCGAGGCTTGGTCCTGCAGCGGGGTTCCCTGTTCGATCCCGCTGGCNCCGATCACAACCGCATCAATCANGCCGACACCGCTCNGGTCGGCAGCGAGCGCATCGCCATGGCTGGCGGCCAGTGCCGTGCGGACGCTGCTGCGCACGGCCTGCTGGAACCGCTCGATGCCACCAGATGCCGCCAGATGGCTGACGCCCGGTCCTGTCCCTTCCCCGACGNTCAGCCATTGGCTGCCCGTCCACTGGCTGACCCTGCAACGGGTGCTGGTCTGGCCAGCATCCAATCCTGCGAGCAGCATCAGTCTCTGAGCCAGGAGGCGGCGAGCGTCGCCAGGCAGAACCAGCCGATCAGCTGCACTTCCGGGCGAAAGAAAATGGTGTCCGTGATGCCCTGGGTNAGCAGTCCGGCGATGGCCGCAAGGCTNCCGATGGCGATNAGNCCATGCCGTCCGTGGATGCGCAGCCCGGCCTGAACGCTGCTGGCCAGCAGGCCCAGGCAGGCCAGCAAACCGGGGATGCCTGTTTCCACCAGGATCTCCAGCGGAACCGAATAGGCGCTCAGGGCATTGAACTTGGGTTGTTGNTACAGCGGATAGATGCTGTTGAAGGCGGCATTGCCAGGCCCGATCCCAAGCCATGGGCGGTCTTGAACCATGTCGATCGCTGCCAGCCAGACGTTGATCCGGAAGTTGTTCGAGCTGTCGCCACGTCCGGCCAGAAGACTCATCACGCGGGTGCGGATCGGTTCCAGTTGGGTGACCGCAACCACGACAACCAGCGCACCGATCAGCAGCGCTGCCAGCGGCAGCAGGCGTCGCCAGAGCGGTGGCCAATGGGCCGTGCTTCTGAGCAACAGCAGGATGCCGAGAACACCTGCGGCCGCCAGCAACCCAAGCCAGCCGCCACGGCTGTAGGTGAACAGCGTCGCCGCTCCGGCCATGGCTGCGGTTACGCCAGCGAACAGGCGGAAGCTCAGCCGTTGCCAGCGCAGACAGGCGACGACGGCCAGCGCCAGCAGGGGGATCAGNTAGCCCGCCAGCAGATTGGGATTGCCAAGGGGGCCGTAGATCCGGATTGTGCCGGCGCTGACGGAGTTTGGATCAGCCCAGCCCGCCAGTTCTTCGGTGGAGGCATAGAGCTGCCGGAGGGCCAGCACGCTGCTGAGCAGCCCCCCGCNGAGCAGGGCGGCCAACAACCTGTCCCACCAGAGGCTGCGCTGGTCGAGAAGTTTGCGCATCAGGGCGNAAACGCCCAGATAGCTGATCAGTTTCAGCAGCCCTTTGGCCGCTGCCGCCGGCACGGGGGAAAATCCGGTGCTGATCAACGCAATGGCCAGAAACAGCAGCACCCAGCCGCTGAGAGCACCGATGCGTGCTGCAGGAGTCACCAGCGACCACAGCAACCAGAGCNCCCCCGCTGCGGCGATTTCCACGGCCAGGCCGCTGCGGGAGACAAAAGGCAGGCTTGCCAGCAGGAGCATCAGCACGGATCCAGACAGCAGCTCAAGCCGCTTCAGGCCATNGGTCGATGCTGTCAGGCATCCNTGCCAACNCAGCAGCAGTGCTGGTGCCATGGGTTGGGCTGCATCAGCCATCGTTCAGGCNCCGGTGGGGATGCGTTCAGCGGGATTATCGATCTCCTGCCAGCGGGCTTCCAGCTGATCAAGGGGCGGCAGCGGTTCGCCGTTGCGGCGATACAGCACCCGATAGATGGGCGCTTGCTTGTCCAGAACATATTTTTCCCGTTCCGTGGGCACCGGCAACGGGTTGTCCTCTCGCCACGGCTTNGCATCCAGCTCCGGTCGCTCAAAGCATCCGCTCAGTTCGGTGAGCGCGACCATCGGCTCGATCACCGGCAGCACATCGCTCTGGAGGAACAGTTCGCGGCCAGGTTCTAGAGCAGCGGCGATCGCCAGCAACAGGGGCGGCTGCAGCANCCGGCGTTTGCGGTGGCGTCGCTTGAACCAGGGATCGGGGAATTGCACCGACACCCGCTGAAGACGGTCCACCGGAAGGGCCTGCAACCAGCCTTCCAGGCTGATGTTGGCGTTGCAAAACAGAATCCGGACGTTGCCGTTTTCACTCTGAAGGGCATCACGATCGGCGGAGGTCACTAGTGGCCGACGGATCTCCACTCCCAGATGATTCCAGGTGGGGTTCAGTGCAGCCAAACCGAGGATGCAGCGCCCTCTGGCACATCCGATGTCGAGATGAATCGGTTGCTCCGGACGGTCAAATAAGTCCTGCGGAGCAGGGAGGTGGAGCGGCAGCTGGAAGAAGCGGCTGAGCGGATTGACGTGCTGGCGCAACGATCAACCGGGGTTGGGAACGGATGGATCTTGCCGGAGCAGCCCCCAGCANGCCGTGTAGCCGTGCAGGTGAGTGGACCCCGCCACCGGGCCGATCTCTCCGTTGCAGAAGGCACCGGCCATCGGCAGCTCGGGCATCACCGTCCGGCCCAGGCTCACGTCACCATCCGGCTGGCCGAACAACCCCTTGCCGCGACCGAGGCAGGCCATCAGCAGCCCGAAGACNGGAGGGCTGTCAGCTGATTCGGCTGCTGACCGGAGCAGCGAAAGCGCTTCGGTGCGCGAGGCGTCCGCCTCCCGCAGCTGGAACTGAACGTTCATGCCGGGACGCACCCGTTCGGCCACAGCAACAGCGCCGTTGTTCGGGTCCACCCCAATCAGGTTGCGCACCAAAAACGCACCCTCCGAGGACTCCGGACGGTTGGGATTGAGCTGGAGATTGCGTCGCTCGATGCCGAGAAACAGGGAATGACGGACCTGTTCCCGTTCCTCCGCACTGAGATCCGCCAGCACCCTCTGCAGGCAGGCCACCGGGGTGTCGCGACGATCGCCTTCACTCAGTTCCAGCAACACGTTGCGTTGCACCTGTTCGATCGAGAACACCGGGCCGATGGGTCGGCAACCCTGGGCGACAACGCTCTCCAGCCGCCAGGACCCNCCGATGGAACAGACCAGAGCACCGGTGATCACCCGGTCATCAAACAGCAGCGACCCGTGGGGCGCATTGTGGGGACAAGCGATGCCGCCGATTTTCTCGGCGGAAGGGAAGGCGTAGTCCAGTCCGCTGATCAGATCATTGATGTTGCTGCTGGTGGGATCGATCAACACGATCTGGCTGCGGCAGTGCGCGGGGTTGATCCCGATCCAGTCCTGCCATTGCTGGGCTGCCCCATCCAGATCCGGAAGGCTGTCTGTGGCAAGGGCTGAAGCCTCGATCTGTGCACCGGGCAGGGTGAGCAGCGTCACGCTGAGGGAAGGCGCCTGCTCGATCTCNGATGCCGTGCCGTCGGCGCGGGTNCCGACCACGCCACCACCGGCGGCCCCCAACCAGTGTTTGGATTTCAGCTCACGCCGCAGCAAAGGCAGCAACCGCGGCAGATCACTGGCGTAGGCGGTGGATGCAAACACCAGCGCCAGATCGGCGTCACCGCGCCGTCCAAGCTGCGACACCACGTCCTTCANCGCCTCTTCCATGGAGGGATGGGTCGACAGGGCAGATCGGCAGCTGGGTGTCGCGGCTGCAGCTCGGAACCAGTCGAGAGGGGAGAACGTCGCCATGGATCGGACCCTATCAATCCTGCAGCGCGTTGCGAGACATCGATAATGACCCCACCTTGATGCTCCGCCGTGAACGAGCTGTCCTATCGCGCTCTGGTGTGGCTCACCTACCGACTGGGAGCCACCGTGGCGCTGGGATTGCCACTGGTTCTGATGATCTGGTCCGCCTGGNGGCGGGATGCTGTGGTGACGAGGCTTCTCGGCCTCTATTGGAAGGTGGCGAGCCTGATGGCGATCAGCCTGCTGCTGCTGACTGATCAGCGGCCGCTCGGCTACCTCACGGCGGTGGTGGCTCCGGTGTTGATGGTGGTGAGTGTCTGGTTCTGGGTGGACCTGAATGAGGAGCTGGCGGATCAGCCCACCTGGCGGCCACTGCCGCTCACGGTTCGGCTCTGGCGCTGGACCCTCACTGGCTTCGGGGTGATCAGCCTGGTCATGACGGCCACTGGTCTGCGCTGCGTCGAGTCGCTTGGCAGCGCCGAGTGCCGCGCCTGGTTGGAGGCACCGCAGGGCATGCACCGGGTGGTGGAAACGGTCTTCGACTTCGTTTTCGGCGGTCAGTGGACCGAGNCGGTGGCGGCATTCATCGGTTATGTGGCACTGGTGGCGTACCTGGCGGGCCTGCTGCAATGGCTGCTGGTGCGCCTGCCCCGTTACGGCCGCGTCGCGGGCGAGTTCTGAATGTCAGATGCAGCGTTGATCCAGCAGCTCGAGGAACGGTCCCGCCAACATCCTGACCGTGTTGTGCGGTTGCAGGGGGTTGTCGACAACCAGCCGTTCGAGTTGCTGATCTTCCGCGGTTTCAGCAGCAGCACGACCCATCCGACGGCGTTTGACCCGGATGCATCGGTGTTGCCGTCTGGGACACAGCTGGAGCAAGCGCAGCTGCTGCTTGGTCCATTGAATCCAGCTGGTGAAACCGTTCTGGCTGGTCCGTTTGCCCCGGCTGATCTACTGGCTCAAGCCAGTTGGTGACGGCGTCTCCCCAGCACGTCAACACAGCGACCACAGAGATCCGGGTGCTCGTTGTGCTGGCCGACATCCCCTTCGACATGCCAGCAGCGCGCACATTTCGTGCCACGGGCGTGGGCCACTTCGATCACGGCTGAATCGTCCTCCTGACTGGCCAGNACTTCGGCCCAGGGTTCTCCCCCCAGCTGCAGCTGGGAGACGAGCAGCCAATCCCGCAGGCCGTCCACGTCGCGATCGCCGTTGTCGTGGAGCCAGTCGAGCGCGGCCTGCAGATCCGGGTCGCGGCTGTCGATGCGAACNGCGGCTTCCAGTGATGCACCCAGCTCTTGGCGGCTNCGGCAATCCTCCAGAACCTTGTTCACGGAGGCNCGTAAGTCGCGCAACTGCTGGATGTGGACCACCAATGTGTCGTTGCGCCAGTCCTCCGGCACCGCGGGCCAACCCCGGCGGAACACGGAGTGTTCAGCCACGGGGTAGGGCAGGTTCTGCCAGATGTCCTCTGCCATGTGGCACAGCACCGGAGCAATCAGGCCCGCCAGCCGCTCGATGATCAGTGCCATCACCGTCTGGCAACTGCGCCGACGCGGGTCCGCCGGGGCACTCACGTAGAGACGATCCTTAGCGATGTCGAGATAAAAATTGGACAGNTCCGTGACGCAGTAGTTCTGCAGGAGCTGGAAAAAACGGAAGAACTCAAAGCTGTCGAAGGCTGCCGTGATCTCATCCATCACTTCGGCCGTGCGTTGCAGCATCCAGCGGTCCAACAGCGGTAGATCCTGAACAGGGATGGCATCGGTGGCCGGGTTGAAATCGTGCAGGTTGCCCAGCAGATAGCGGCTGGTGTTGCGCACCTTGCGGTAGACGTCCGCCAGCTGGCGCAGGATGCCGGCGCCAATCGGTACATCCGCGGAGTAGTCGACGGAGCTGACCCAGAGGCGCAGCACGTCGGCGCCATAGGGCGGCTCCTGTTTCTGGTTCTTGCCGCCCTCGATGATCACCATCGGGTCGACGACGTTGCCCAGGGATTTGCTCATCTTGCGNCCCTTCTCGTCCAGGGCGAAGCCATGGGTGAGCACCCGCTTGTAGGGGGCATGCCCGTTGACGGCAACCGAGGTGAGCAGTGAGCTCTGGAACCANCCCCGGTGCTGGTCGGAGCCCTCGAGATAGAGGTCAGCCGGGTAGCTCAGGTTGTCTCGTTTGTTGGCAACCGCGGCCCAGCTGGATCCGGAATCGAACCACACGTCCATGGTGTCCGTTCCTTTGCGCCATTGGTCGGCCTGGTCGGCGTAGGCGGCCGGGAGCAGGTCGGCTTCATCTTTTTCCCACCAGACGTCGGCACCGTGGTCGCCGATCAGGGCTTCGATGTGCGCCAGGGTGTCGGCATTGAGCAGAACATCGCCGCTGGTGCGGTTGTAGAACACGGGGATCGGCACGCCCCATGTGCGCTGGCGGGAAATGCACCAGTCGCCCCGTTCCCGCACCATCGCTTCGATGCGGTTCCGCCCNGANGCCGGTGTCCACTCCACCCGATCAATGGCGTCCAGAGCCTGATCGCGGAAACCGTCCACGGAAGCGAACCATTGTTCCGTGGCACGGAAGATCGTGGGCTTTTTCGTGCGCCAGTCGTAGGGGTAGCGGTGGCCATAGGCCTCCTGCTTGAGCAGGGCGCCGGANGTCTCGAGCGCCGCGATGATCGCCGGGTTGGCGTCCTTGAGCACGTTCAGCCCGGCGAAAGGACCGGCTTCGTCAGTGAGGGTGCCGGCTTCATCCACGGGGCAGAGCACGGGCAGACNGTTTTTCTGGCCGGTATGGAAGTCGTCGACACCATGGCCGGGGGCGGTGTGCACCAGGCCTGTTCCAGATTCCGTGGTGATGTAGTCACCACCGATCACCACGGGGCTGGTGCGGTCCAGCAGCGGATGGCGATAAATCAGGCCAGCCAGCTGCGCACCTTTGAGGGTGACCCGCCGGGTGAGGGGCATCTCCAGGGTTGCGGAGAGTGCATCGACCAGATCGGCGGCCACCAGCAGCAGCCGGCCGTTGCCGTCTTCGGCGAGGGCGTAATCGAGCCGTTCATTCACCGACACGGCCAGATTGGCCGGCAGGGTCCAGGGGGTGGTGGTCCAGATGGCAACCTGCAGGGCCTGGCCAAGGTCGTCTGCTGCGGTCGGGAGCACAAGGCCAGTGGTGGTCAGCACCTCCCGCAGTGCTGCCGGCAGTTCCACCGCTGGGAAGGCCACGTAGACACTGGGACTGGTGTGGCCATCTGGATATTCCAGCTCGGCTTCAGCCAGGGCCGTGCGGGAACTTGGGCTCCAGTGCACCGGCTTCAGGCCCCGATAGATGTGGCCCTTGAGCACCATCTCGCCGAACACGCGGATCTGGGCGGCTTCGTACTCCTTTTGCAGGGTGAGGTAAGGCTGCTCCCAGTCCGCCCAGATGCCCCAGCGCTGGAACCCCTTCATTTGGCCTTCCACCTGCTTGCGGGCGTAGGCGGCAGCCTTTTTGCGCAGTTTGATCGGAGTCAACGCCTGGCGTTGCTCCTGGTCCATCGACTGCAGCACCTTCAGTTCGATCGGCAGACCATGGCAGTCCCAGCCCGGCACGAACCGCACCCGACGCCCGCGCAGCGTCTGGTACTTGTTGATCACATCCTTCAGCACCTTGTTGAGCGCGTGGCCCATATGAAGGGCGCCATTGGCGTAGGGCGGCCCATCGTGGAGGGTGAACACGGCGCCGCTGTTGTTCAGCCCCAACGCCTGATCAATGCCCTCTGCGCTCCAGAACGCCTGGAGTTCCGGCTCCCGTTTCACCGCATTCGCCCGCATGCCGAAACCGGTTTCCAGCAGGTTGAGCGTCTCTTTGTACGAGGGACGTTCCTCGGCGGTGGCGTCGCGTGTGTCCTTGCTCACGGGATCCCCAGGCTTGAGTGGGGATTATCAGTCTTCGCTCTCACCGGTTGTTGGTGACTGGCTTGCTGCGGCTGGATTGATGGCTGCCGGCTTCTGTGTGGGCTCGGGGCCCGCGGTTGGCTCAGGTGTCGATTCTGGAGACGTTTGGGCTGTTGTGTTCTCGGTTGTNGGGTGATCGGCTGTCGCGATCGCGGCATTGCCATCCGGTCGAACCCAGCGCTTGCCGGACACGCCTGATTTTCCGCCCGGTTTGAGTTGCTTGGCCATGCCTCCGAGTCCGTCCGTGAGGCTGCCGGCGGCTGTGCCCAGTTGCTGCAGGCCCGTCAGCCAGTGTTCAGGGGACGCCAACCGTTGCTGCTCGTCTTCACTGAGAGCGCGCCATCGGGCCTGACCCACCTCAGCGCNGAGTCGGCTGATCAGGAGGCTGCCGCAGAGCACGGCCAGCATCGGTGCGCCACGCAACCGGTCACTGCTGGTGACCAGCACCAGTCCCAGCAGCAGCACCACAGCACCCCACACACCGTCTCGAGGTCGGCTCAGTTCAACGGCCAGCAGGGGCAGCAGCAGCAGAGCGAGACCGAACAGGAGGCAGACATCGCCGCTGAGGGTCGCAAGCATGGGTGGCGCTGGGACAGTGACTTCATTGTGGATCGCTCCTTAAACTCAGCGCTCGGCCCACCTGGCGGAATTGGTAGACGCGCTGGTTTTAGGTACCAGTGGCTTCGGTCGTGGGGGTTCAAGTCCCCCGGTGGGCATTCCCTTCCCTAACTTGGTCGCGGTCTGTTTCGGATGCATTGCCTGATCGCCGGATGACTCAGAGCTCTGCAGTTCAGGAGCAGCAGCGTCCGGTCCGGTCCGGTTACCGATCGGTCCCNCGCGAATTTGTCGATCCGCCTGCGGTTTGGAATCCAACNGTTGGGTTGTTTTTGGGTGGATACGNCCTGGCGGTCTTCACCGTCTGGGGTTGGTTCGTTGGCGGCTTGTCTCTGCCACTACTGCTGTGCACAGGATTTCTGGCACTGCATCTTGAGGGCACGGTGATTCACGACGCCTGCCACAACGCAGCCCATCCCAATCGCTGGGTGAATCAGGCCATGGGACATGGCTCAGCCTTGCTGCTGGGATTNAGCTTTCCAGTGTTCACCCGGGTGCACTTGGAGCACCANGCCCACGTGAACGACCCGAAAAACGACCCGGACCACATCGTGAGCACCTTTGGTCCGCTGTGGCTGATTGCACCACGATTTTTCTATCACGAGTGGTTTTTCTTCCAGCGCCGCCTCTGGAAACGATGGGAACTGATGCAATGGGGCTTCGAACGCAGCGTGTTCGTGGTGATTGTTCTGGCTGCAGCGCGCTTTGATTTTCTGCCGTTCATCTTCAATTGCTGGTTTGCACCGGCTCTNATGGTGGGGGTCACCCTCGGGCTGTTCTTTGATTACCTGCCCCACCGTCCGTTCACNTCCCGCAACCGTTGGACCAATGCTCGGATCTACCCGGGCCGTTTGATGAACTGGTTGATCATGGGGCAGAACTATCACCTGGTTCATCACCTCTGGCCGTCGATTCCCTGGTTCGAATACAAGCCGGCCTATGAGGCCACCAAACCTCTGCTGGATTCGAAAGGGTCACCGCAGCGGCTCGGCATCTTTGAAACCCGCAGGGATGGGTACAACTTCCTGTACGACATCCTGGTCGGGGTTCGCAGTCACAAGCATCGCCGGGGAAAGATGCGTCGGGTCGCCCGGTTCATGCCGATCCGTTCGCTTCAGCGGCGTTGGCTTGAATTTGTCGATTGCATCGCGATCAAAACGGAACCCAAGCGGCCNATCGCCCGCTGACCATCATTCCGCCANGATCTTCGGGACCCTGAAGAAATCGCCTTCTCGCAGGGGAGCCTGGTTGAGGATCTCTTCGCGCACAGGTGTGGGCTGAACGCTGTCTTCCCGCGTCACGTTGACGACTTCCACCGCTCGGGTGGTTTCCGGAACACCAGCTGTGTCGATGCCCTCAAGCTGGCCCACATATTCCAAGATTGATTCCAGCTGGCCGGTGTAGGTGGCGATCTTCTCCTCGGGCAGGTCGAGGCGCGCCAGTTGAGCCACCTTGCGCACGTCGTCGGCGGAGATCCTGCTCATGACTCGCTGAGGAAACTGCNCAGATCCTCGCTCAACGCGGCGGCGGCTGTCTCCAGCAATGCGTTGCCCTGGTCAGCAGTGGCCAGGGAGGGGTGGGAACCCATGCGACCGTCGGGGTGGCGTCGGCGGAAATCTTCGGGGCTGTGGATCGGTCCAGCTGGGGCTGGATCAGGNAGCGGTCGCTGCTTGCTTTGCAGACTGGGTTCGACCGCCAGGGTCACGGCGATTTCGCTGGGGGTGGCGTGATGGCCTTCCTTGTCGCCGTAGAGCTCCCTTGCCTCACGCATCACCGGGCCGGCCATGAACCAGTTGGAAAGGCGGCAACGCAGCTTCGGTGCCACCGGTAGGTCACGACTGGCTGCCGTGCCGTGGGCCTGGGCAAAGGCGGCCTTGGTGGTGGCGATATTGCCGCCATGGCCGTTGATCACGAACACACGCTCGAAGCCGTGGCGGGCCAGCGACAGCACGAGGTCATGCAGCACCGCCAGCAAGGTGGCGGGTTGGAGGCTCATGGTGCCCGCGAAACCGAGGTGATGTTCCGCCATGCCGAAAGCCTGTGCGGGTGTCACNAGAACACCGGTGCGACGACCNACTTCAAGGGCAATGGCNTCGGCGGTGAGGGCATCGGTGCCGATGGCTCCGGTGGGNCCGTGTTGTTCAGTGGATCCAAGCGGGATGATCACCCCCTTGCAGCCCTCGAGGTAANACTCAACCTCCGGCCAGCTGCGCAGGGCGAGCCTGATCGCTTCAATGTTGTCGGCGGGGCCTGGAGTGGAATCGGGCATCGCTGGCTTGGTAATGGCCTGATGATCGCTCAGGCCGGCATGNCTTAGTGAGCGGTTCCGTTGCCGTCGTACTTGTCGGTGTTGTANTAGCCGCCGCGCGTTCCGAAGAACAGGCAGGCGAGTGGGAACAACACGATGCTGCCCAGCAGCACGGTTCCCAGATTGAAGCCGGAGAGAGCGGCGTCCATGCAGTGCTCGATGGGATCCTCAGCTTGGCGGGATTGACGCCAGCGTGCAGCCCATCAAGGGGACTGTGTTGTTAGTTCCGTTCCTTCCCCTGGGACGTCCAACCAGCTCCGCAGCCACCCTGTGAGCCAGATGAACGGCAGGGTGTCGGCGAGAGCGGCCAGAAGTTTGAACAGATATCCCCCGGCGATGAAACTCCCAAGCTGCGGCAGCAGGGCTTCGTCCGGATTCACGGGCAGCACGTGGGCGGCGAAATGGCTGATCAGCACCACGGCGCTGGTGTCCACCAGTTGACTCACCAAGGTGGAGCCGTTGTTGCGCAACCAGAGCGCCTTGCCGTTGGTGCGGCGTTTCCAGAAATGAAACACCCGCACATCCACGAATTGGGCCGTGAGATAGGCCACCATCGAGGCGCCGATCGATCCAAAGCTGAGGGTCTGAATCGTGCGAAAGGTTGCCTCGTCGCTTCCTGGCATGGCTGGCAGGAGTCCGCCCAGCCAGAGGATCAGCAACACCCAGCCGTTGAGAAGCAGGCCCACCCACACCAGCTGATTGGCTTTTTGCTCTCCCCAGATCTCACTGATCAAATCGGTGCAGAGAAATGTGATCGGGTAAGGGAGAGCGCCGACGGCCACCACAATCGGCCAGTTGCCGATGCTGCCGAACTGCAGAAAACGCGTCAGGCCGAGGATGTTGAGCATCCCGAGCGTTCCGAGAAACAGGCCCGCCAGCACCAGGAACACGCCATCGCGCCGAGCCTGGAGAGGAGTGCTCACGTCGAGGCCTACTTGATGGTTCAAGCCTGACTGAGGCTTGCCAAGCTGTCAGCAGGATGAACCCAATCCCTTCAACGTTCTTCTGCCGTCCCGCCGAGGTTGTGGGCCCTCAACTGGTGGGGTGCCGATTGGTGAAACGCAAGGACGACGGCAGCTTGCTCTGGGGCGTGATTGTGGAAACGGAGGCGTATTCCCAGGACGAGCCCGCCTGCCATGGCTATCGGCGCAGGACGCCGCAGAACGAAACGCTGTTTGGACCGCCGGGTCGTTTCTATGTGTATGTGAGCTACGGCATCCACCACTGCGTGAATGTGGTGACGGATCGCGANNNCTGGGCCAATGGTGTNTTGCTGCGNGCNGTNGCNNTGCCGGATGNGCCTGAACGGGCNGCAGCAGGCCCNGGNCTANTGGCGCGTCGTTTCGGATTGGATCGCCACCATGACANCCTTGCCGTGACCGGTGAAAATGACGTGTGGCTGGCTGCTCGGCCGGCGTCCCTCGCCCGCCCCACCCTTGTGACCACGACCCGGATCGGCATCTCTCAAGGGGAAGACCTCCCTTTGCGCTGGTATCTCCAGACCAGCCGCAGCGTGAGCCGCCGCGCCAAGGGGGATCGCATGCCAGCGCGGGCTGGAGCATGGGTTCCCACCGCTCAGGAGGGGAGATGAGCGGTTGGCATCATCGGCACATTCTTGATCTCGCGGCCTTTTCCAGGGAGGACTACGCCGCTGTTCTCGAGCTGGCCCAGCGTTTTCGTTCGCTCCCAATGACCGGTGCCCGCAGGTTGCCAGCCCTGCAGGGAAGGCTTGTGGCCACGTTGTTCTTTGAGCCCAGCACGCGCACCCGGAGCAGCTTCGAGCTGGCCGCCAAGCGGATGTCCGCCGATGTGCAGAGCTTCAGTCCCTCCAGCAGCTCTCTCAGCAAAGGGGAAAGCGTTCTTGATACGGCGCGCACCTACGTCGCCATGGGGGCTGNTGTGCTGGTGGTGCGGCATCGATCCACAGGGGTGCCACAGCAACTGGCGGAGGACCTGGAGGCTGCCGGGGAACGCACGGTTGTGCTGAACGGCGGTGATGGCCTCCACAGCCATCCCAGCCAGGGGTTGCTGGACCTGCACACTCTGGCGCGCCATTTCGCTCCACAGCATCCGATGCCGGAGGCTTTGCAGGGCCGCCGCATTGTGATCGTTGGCGACATCCTGCATTCGCGGGTGGCCCGTTCCAATCTCTGGGCGCTGACCGCCTGTGGTGCAGATGTGGTGCTGTGCGGGCCGNCGAGCCTTGTGCCGGAGGCCTTTGCTGATTTTGTGGCAGNGCCGCCGCCGGGCCAAGCCGATGATCCAGTGCCCAAACGCGGTTCGATCCNGGTGGAACGGCGCTTGGAACGCGCCTTGCCAGGCGCTGATGCTGTGATGACCCTTCGCCTCCAGAAAGAGCGGATGCGGCAGCAGTTGCTCACAGGCCTGGACCGTTATCACCGTGATTTCGGTCTCAGCCACGAACGATTGGCGCTGTGTGGAAAGCCTGTACCGGTGCTCCACCCCGGTCCGGTCAACCGTGGCGTGGAGATGACCGGGGCTCTTCTTGATGACCCGTCGATTTGTCTCGTGGAGGAACAGGTGCGGAACGGTGTGCCGATCCGCATGGCCCTGCTCTATTTGATGGCTGCGGCTGAATCCGCGGCGGAGCCTGCGCTGGTGTCGAGCAGTTCCTGAGTCTGCGGGTGCCCTGTTATCTGATGGGAGTAGTAGTCCATGGCGGCTTTCAAGGCAGCGTCGGGTTCGGCAATGGACACCCCTTCACCCGCCTTCATCGGGAAGTGGGCATCAGCGGCATCCAGGGCCATGTGCTGGCTGGGCATACCGGTGAGCAGTATTGAGGCCCGCTGCTGGGTCAGCAGCGCAAAGATCCATTTGATCGAAAGCGAGATGCGGTTCTCCCAGTCGGGAATCAGCACCAGGTGAACGAAGGCCCAGAGAATCCAGCCGGTGCCATTGGCGAAGCGCAATCCCCGCAGATCGGCAACGGCACTGGCGCGGTCGAGCACCGCCATGCTGCCGAAATCGACGTAGTTGAAGTTTGGTCGGGTTCGATTGGCCACGATCGCGGCGATGTCCTTGCCGATGTAAGTCCCGGCTTGTTTGGCGGGAGACGCCATCCCGGGTAGCGGTTTGCCGTTGGTGGTGTGGTTGTAACTGCTGAGGTCTCCCGCGACGCGAATTTCGGGATGATCCGGGATGGAGAAATCGGGTTGCACCACAACGCGGCCGCCGCGGTCCACCTCACAACCGGTGGCATCCGCGAGCTTGTTGCCGAGATGGGATGCGCGCACGCCAGCTGTCCAGATCACGGTCGCGGCCTGAATGCGCACATCGCCATCCGGTGTGCCGATGATCACTTCCCCCGGCCGCATGCTCTGGACGCGTCCTTTCGGCAGGAATTCGATGCCGTCACTCTTGAGCGATTTCAGCGCAGCGTCGGACAACATGTCGGGCATGGCCCGCAGGACTCGGTCGCCGGGATCGACCAGGACGATCCTTGTCTTGGCTGGATCCAGCTGTTTGAAGGCGTTGTTGAGGGCCCAGCGCATCAGCTCGGACACGGCACCGGCCATTTCGCAGCCGCTGGGGCCCGCACCAACGATCACGACGGTTTGCAGAAACTGGCGGGCTTCGGGATCCGGCGTCTGTTCCGCCTGCTCCATCGCCATCAGCAGTCGTCTGCGGATCTCCTCGGCGTGCTCGAGGATCTTCATGGGCGGCGCGAAGGTGCGCCATTCGTCGTGACCGAAAAAGGTGCTGCCAGAACCCGTGGCCAGAACCAGGTGGTCATAGCTGTAGGTCTTGCCGTTGAAAACGATCTGCTTGCCTTCGGGGTAGACGTTGGTCACCTCCCCCAGAAGCACCTGAACGTTCCGTTGTTTGCCAACCAGCTCGCGCAGTGGTGTGGCGATGTCTCCGCGGGACACCAGACCAGTCGACACCTGATACAACAGCGGCTGGAACAGGTTGAAATTGCGCTTGTCGATCAGGGTGATGCGCACGTCAGCGTTGGCGAGCGCTTTGCAGGCGTGCACCCCGGCAAAACCGCCTCCAACAATCACCACATGGGGGGCATGGCGAAGACGTTCTTCCGGGGGTTCCAGTTCGAGAAAGAAGTGCTCACCAGCCATGGCTTCACGTCAGGACTTTCTCGAAGGGTATGGAAAGCGGCGGTTTTTGTCCGTGCTCCTGACGTCGCTTCAACTGAGCATCTTGAATCCTTCAACGAACAGGCCATAAAGAAACCCAATCCGGATCATCTGCACGGATTGATCCAGCACGCCAGTCGGATGATTGGGACGCAGTCGCACGGTGAGCTCTGTGCCGATCACCACCACCAGGGCGGCGACGGGGTCCAACTGGCTGAGCACGCCGGCAACCGATGTGATCGCACTCCCGACNAAAAATCCAAACAGAATCCCAATNGTGAGCAGGGACAATCGCCGCCANGGATTGATGGCCCACTCCTCNAGACGGGCGCCCAAGCTGCCAAGGCTTTTGTGGAGTCGCGTCGATTGGGGCTGAATGACCATCCGTGCCAGGGGAAAGCGGCAGGGTTGGAAGCTTGGTGATCCCCATCACCCGACCGGCCCTGCCAAGAGGTGTCTACACCACATGCAGCGCCTTCGCATGTGACGAACCCTACAGATAGGGGATATCAATAAAAAAACCCGGGAAGCTCCCGGGCCGGGTGATGGGGACTGGCGCAGCAAAGCCCGTCGCTTTGGCTTTGGCAACCCGCTNGCACGACGATTCAGCTGGACTCAGCTTTCGCTTTTCGGGACGATTTGCCCTCCAGCAGCTCCAAGAGGGCCTCCATCTGGGCCATCACCCCGCGGACNTCACCGGATTCGGGCAACAGGCCGTCTTCCATGACGCCTTGATGCATTTCGCGCAGCTCCTGGCGGATGTAACGCAGGTGACTGACGACCTGCTCACGCTTCGACTGCGACATCGATAACAGGAAATTTCACTCTTCCCTTTTACCCCATTGTGTGTCAGGAGCGGCGGCTTCCGCGCTGATGATCGCCGCTAAGGCCCGTTGCCAGAGCCAGCAGGGCAAAGGTGAGGAATGCCAGCGGTCGGGCCTGCACGGCCAGTGCCACCACAGTGCCCAAACCCCAGTTCCTTAAACGATTCGGGTGCATCATCGCAGTGGAGAATAGGGGATTCGAACCCCTGACCTCTGCGGTGCGATCGCAGCGCTCTACCAACTGAGCTAATTCCCCGCAAGATCAAGCTAGCCGCAGGCGTTGGGCCACACTTGAGACGTCTGGTCCGACCTCTCCATGCAAGCCGCCTCCAGCCCCGAGACTGCGATCACTCCGGAGCGNNTGGCNCAGTTNGATGAGGAATCCATTGCCGAGTTGGCTCGNCGTCTGGATGAGGATGACTACCCCACCCCATTCGCTGGTCTCGCCGACTGGCATCTGTTGCGGGCACTGGCCATTCACCGCCCTGATCTGACGGCGCCATACGTGCATCTTGTTGATCAGGAACCCTTCGATGAGGACTGACGTCTCTGCGCCCCTGAAGGGTCGGCGTCTGCTGGTGGCGGCCAGTGGCAGCATCGCTGCAGTCAAGACACCGCTGTTGGTCAGCGCCCTGGTCAAGGCGGGAGCTGAGGTCCGCTGCCTGGTGACGGCCAGCGCTGCGCAACTGGTGAGTCCCCTGGCCTTGGCCACCCTCAGCCGGCATCGNTNTTATGTCGATGACGATGGCTGGAGTCCGGACTGCAGCCGGCCCCTGCACATCGAGCTCGCGGAGTGGGCGGATCTGGTGGTGCTGGCTCCTCTCAGTGCCACCAGCCTCAGTCGCTGGAGTCAAGGGTCGGCCGATGGTCTTCTGGCCAGTGTTCTTCTGGCTTGTGAGGTGCCCGTGCTGGCCGCCGTTGCCATGAATACGGCGATGTGGAGGCATCCNGCGGTGCAGCGGAACTGGGAGATCGTGCAGACCTTCCCCGGCGTGGTGCCGCTGCTGCCGGAGGCGGGNCTTCTGGCCTGCGATCGCCTTGGCGATGGGCGGATGGCCGATCCCGTCCGCATCGAGCTGGCAGCCAGCAGCCTGTTCAGTCGCGGTGGCATCCCGGCGAACGCCGAGCGGGATTGGTTGGGACGTCGACTGCTGGTGACAGCCGGACCCACAGAGGAGCCGATTGATGCCGCACGCCTGCTGACGAACCGCAGNAGTGGTGCCATGGGGGTGCTGTTGGCTCAGGCGGCCCGTCTTCGCGGCGCGGAGGTGGAGCTGGTGCATGGACCACTGCAGGTTCCTGAGGCCTGGACGGAGTCGTTGCACTGTCATCCCGCCGCATCCGCTGGGGAGATGGGCACCGTGCTGAAGCGGCTTCAGCCGGGGGTGGATGCGATCGCGATGGCTGCTGCTGTTGCCGATCTGCGGCGATCCGCGGACGATCCTCTGATCAAGGCGAAGCCGTCGAAGGCGGATCTGGTTGCTCGCTGGTCCNGCGGATGGGAACTGGTGCCCGATCTTCTGGCTGAGCTGGCGGACCGGCGTCCTGTCGGCCAGGCACTGCTGGGGTTTGCTGCCCTGACCGGGGACGACGACAGCCTGAAGCGTTCCGGTGAAGACAAACGCCGCCGCAAGGGCTGTGACCTCATGATGGTGAACCCGATCGATCGCCCTGGGCAGGGCTTCGGGGAGTCCTGCAATGGGGGCTGGCTGCTGGGTGATGGCTGGGTCCAGCACTGTCCACTCGCCAGCAAGTTGCGCCTGGCGCATCAATTGCTCGATGCCCTGCTCGCCGTCAGGCGGCCATCCCCATTGAGTCCTGCCCCAGCAGGTCGATGAAGGTGCGCAACTGCAGCCTGGGGATGTAAGGCCAGCCTCCGCTTTTTTCCATCTGCTGCAGCAGGGAGAACAGTTTCTGGCGGTTCTCGGGCAGGCTTTGCCGGAAGGGACCGTCCTGAACATCGCGGTGGACCGCTTCCAGCTCGCGCAGCATCAGGAGCAGATTGTCCGGGTTGCCCCGTTCCTGTTCTGCAAGGGATCGCAGTTCTTCCAGCAGCGGTGCCAGCCGATCGCGAACCACTTGCTGGCTAGGGCTGGTCACAGGGATTCNTCAAGTTGTTGAGAGCTGCAAAAGGCTAGCCGTAGAGGCGTTTTGACCCTTGTAGGATCCGCGACTGACGGTGTACTTCTTCGGTTCACTGTCTGTACAGCGTTCAGCCCTGCGGCTTCTCCCATGCGCATCAGACCTCTGCTGGCCGTCGTGCTGGCGCTCTGCCTCGCCTTCTTCACCACTGCCTGCAGCGGATCGAGTGAGGCCGTCCAGCGGGCTGCGTCCAACGTGACCTACGACGACATCCGCAACACCGGAAAGGCCAATGACTGCCCCACCATCGGGGATTCGGCCCGTGGCTCCATCCCTCTGGCCGTCGGCGGAAGCTACGAACTGCGCGATGTCTGCATGCATCCGGTGCAGGTCTATGCCAAGGAAGAACCGAAGAACATCCGCCAGCAGGCGGAGTTCGTGGAAGGCAAGATCCTTACCCGCTACACCTCGAGCCTGGATGAGGTNTACGGCGATCTCACCGTGAGTGAGACCGGCCTCCAGTTCCAGGAGAAGGGTGGTATCGATTTCCAGCCGATCACCGTTCTGGTCCCCGGTGGCGAGGAATTCCCGTTCACCTTCTCNAGCAAGTCGCTCAACGCCACCGCTGACGGTGCGGCGCTGACCACCAGCACCGATTTTTCCGGCACCTACCGCACCCCCAGCTACCGCACNAGCAATTTCATTGACCCCAAGGGTCGTGCTCTNACNACCGGTGTTCAGTACGCCCAGGGTCTGGTTGCACTTGGTGGCGACGATGAACAGCTCGAGAAGGACAACAACAAGCGCTACATCGACGGTGTGGGCAGCATGAGCCTCTCGATCACCAAGGTGGATCCTGAAACAGGGGAATTCGCCGGGGTGTTCAGTGCCATTCAGCCCTCCGATTCCGACATGGGTGGCCGTGAAGTGGTCGATATCAAGATCACTGGAGAGCTCTACGGCCGTCTCGAGGAAGCCTGATCGCTCTTCAAACCACGGAGCAGCGTGCTCCATCAAGAGGGGGGCTGAGGCCCCCCTTTTCTGTGGGGATTGCCTTGTGGGGCTGATCTGGGAGAATCGCCCGGACTCCAGGCATTCCAATGTCCGCCAGTGCACCTGCTTCTGCCCAGCGATCGGGAGTGATCGCTCCTTACGGAGGCACCCTGGTGGATCTGATGGTTCCCCAGGCGGAGCGGGATGCCGTCAAGGCTTCGACCTCCAAATCCCTGGAGTGTTCCGATCGCAACGCCTGCGATGTGGAGCTGCTTGTGGTGGGTGGTTTCTCCCCCTTGCGCGGCTTCATGCACCAGGAGGATTACGACGCCGTTGTGGCCGGTCATCGCACGGCGGCAGGCCAGCTGTTCGGGCTGCCGATCGTGATGGACACCGACCGCGAGGACGTGGTGATCGGCGACAAGCTTCTGTTGACCTACAACGGACAGGACCTGGCTGTCCTCGAGGTGGAGGACAAATGGGAACCGAACAAGGTGGTGGAGGCCAAGGGTTGCTACGGCACCACGTCGATTGAGCATCCGGCCGTGCGGATGATCACGATGGAACGGAAGCGGTTCTACCTGGGCGGCAGCCTCAAGGGACTTGAACTCCCCCAGCGTGTCTTCCCTTGCAAGACCCCTGCTGAGGTGCGCGCAGGCCTGCCCGACGGTGAGGACGTGGTGGCGTTCCAGTGCCGTAATCCCATCCACCGGGCCCACTACGAACTGTTCACCCGCGCTCTGCACGCTCAGAACGTGAGCGAGAAGGCTGTGGTGCTGGTTCACCCCACCTGCGGTCCCACCCAGCAGGACGACATCCCCGGTGTGGTGCGCTTCCAGACCTATGAGCGTCTGGCCGCTGAGGTGAACAACGACCGGATCCGTTGGGCCTATCTCCCCTACGCGATGCACATGGCCGGCCCGCGTGAGGCGCTCCAGCACATGATCATTCGCCGCAACTACGGCTGCACCCACTTCATCATTGGCCGCGACATGGCCGGCTGTAAGTCCTCCCTCAGCGGGGACGACTTCTATGGCCCCTATGACGCCCAGAACTTCGCCAAGGAGTGCGCCCCTGAGCTGACGATGGAGACGGTGCCTTCCTTGAACCTCGTCTACACCGAGGAAGAGGGTTACGTCACGGCAGAACATGCTGAGGCCCGCGGCCTGCACGTGAAGAAGCTGAGCGGCACCCAGTTCCGCAAGATGCTGCGCAACGGCGAGGAAATTCCCGAATGGTTCGCCTTCAAAAGCGTGGTGGACGTGCTTCGCGCCGCCTGATCCCTGAGGACCCGTTTAACATTCCTTCATCTGAGTGAGTCGAGCCTTGAACAAGCGTTGGCGCAACATCGGCCTCACGGCCCTTCTGGTTCTTGCGATCGTGGTGATCGCTCCGGCTTTCCTCAACGGTGGCAACACCCAGCAGGAAGCTCGGACCATGCGCTACAGCGACTTCGTGGAAGCTGTGGAGGACAACCAGATCAGCCGCGTGCTGATTTCGCCTGACCGCGGCACGGCCCAGGTGGTGGAAAACGACGGCCGCCGCGCCCAGGTCAATCTTGCGCCCGATAAGGAACTGCTTGGCCTGCTGACCAAGCACGACGTGGACATCGCCGTGCAGCCCACCCGCCAGGCACCGGCCTGGCAGCAGGCGGCCGGCAGCCTGATCTTCCCCATCCTTCTGCTGGGTGGTTTGTTCTTCCTGTTCCGCCGCGCCCAGGGCGGCGGTGGCGGCAATCCCGCCATGCAGTTCGGCAAGAGCAAGGCCCGAGTGCAGATGGAACCCTCCACCCAGGTGACCTTCACCGATGTCGCCGGCATTGAGGGGGCCAAGCTTGAGCTCACCGAAGTTGTCGACTTCCTCAAGAACCCTGATCGTTTCACCGCCGTCGGCGCCAAGATCCCCAAAGGTGTGCTGCTGGTCGGCCCTCCCGGCACCGGTAAGACCCTCCTCGCCAAGGCTGTTGCTGGCGAAGCCGGTGTGCCGTTCTTCTCCATCTCCGGCTCCGAATTCGTCGAGATGTTCGTGGGTGTTGGCGCAAGCCGGGTTCGAGATCTGTTCGAACAAGCCAAGAAGAACGCACCTTGCATCGTCTTCATCGATGAGATCGATGCGGTTGGGCGTCAGCGTGGAGCTGGCCTTGGAGGCGGTAACGACGAGCGCGAGCAGACCCTCAACCAGTTGCTCACCGAAATGGACGGCTTCGAGGGCAACACCGGCATCATCATCGTCGCTGCCACCAACCGCCCGGACGTCCTCGATGCAGCTTTGATGCGTCCCGGTCGCTTTGATCGCCAGGTCACTGTTGACCGTCCGGACTACGCAGGTCGCCTGCAGATCCTCAACGTCCACGCCCGCGGCAAGACGTTGTCCAAGGACGTTGACCTCGACAAAGTGGCTCGCCGTACACCGGGTTACACCGGTGCTGATCTGGCCAACCTGCTGAACGAAGCCGCGATCCTTGCGGCACGACGCGAACTCACTGAAGTCAGCAACGACGAAATCAGTGATGCCATCGAACGGGTGATGGCTGGTCCGGAGAAAAAGGATCGTGTGATGAGCGAACGTCGCAAGCGGCTGGTCGCTTATCACGAAGCAGGCCATGCGCTGGTTGGCGCCCTGATGCCCGATTACGACCCGGTTCAGAAGATTTCGATCATTCCCCGGGGCAACGCCGGTGGCCTCACCTTCTTCACCCCCAGTGAGGAGCGGATGGAGTCCGGTCTTTATTCGCGGGCATACCTGCAGAACCAGATGGCCGTCGCCCTGGGTGGACGTGTCGCCGAGGAGATCGTCTACGGCGAAGACGAAGTCACCACCGGCGCCTCCAATGACCTCCAGCAGGTGGCGTCCACAGCACGCCAGATGATCACACGCTTCGGCATGAGTGACACCCTTGGACCGGTTGCGCTTGGCAGAGCCCAGGGCGGCATGTTCCTCGGGCGCGATATTGCGGCAGAACGCGATTTCTCCGAAGAAACCGCAGCCACAATCGACAAGGAAGTATCGGAGCTCGTCGACTGCGCCTACAAGCGCGCCACCAAGGTTCTGGTGGACAACCGGGCCGTACTGGATGAGCTGGCCGACATGCTGGTTGAGCAGGAAACCGTAGACGCCGAAGAGCTGCAGGAGCTGTTGATCAACCGCGACGTCCGCGTTGCCGAGTACATCTGATCCGTTGCAGTGGAAGGGTCGGCAGGAGGCTTTGATCGCCTCCCTTGCCGACCAACCTCTGCTGATCGTTGTGCGTCCAGACCAAAGCGACCTCAACGGCGAGGTCGGTCCGGGGTCATTGCTGGACCAACTCCGCGCACTCAGCCGTGTGGGTCTACGTCACGTTGAGATTGGCTGGGTTCCATCCCAGGGCTGGTGCTCGTTTGTGCGCCGTGTGCAGCGTGCCGTTCCTGATCTTCGCCTCGGTGCTGCATCGGTGATCTCGCAGGCGGCTCTGCACGATCTTGAGGCCTGCGAGCTCCCGTTCGGCATGTCCCCCTGCTTCGATCCGGTCTTGCTGTCCATGGCTCGGCAGATGGGAATCCTGCTGGTTCCAGGTGTATTCAGTCCGTCGGAGTTCAGCCAGGCGATGGCCTTGGACTGTCGCCTTGTGAAGCTCTTTCCGGCCTCCACGCTCGGCCTGGAGTACGTCCAGCGGCTGAGAGCTCCTCTAGGAGATCTTCCATTGGTGATCGCTGCAGGAGGTCTGTCCGTGGAGGATCTGGAGCCCTGGTTGCAAGCTGGCCATGCCGCTGTCGCCCTTGGGCGANGAGTGATCGGAGCCGATGGCATTGCTCCGTCATTGCTCGCNTGGCTCGGCTCAGCTGGTTGACGTGCGTCCAGGATGCTACAGATGAGATAGTCATTCCCTGCGTTATGTCGCAGCTCACCATCAAGCTCAGCGACAAGGCAGATGCCCTGATCGCTCAGCTTCAGAAGGAGATCTTCAACCGTCGCCGCAAGAAGGTGTCCGCCGCCGGTGTGGTGGAGACCCTGGTCGAAAGCGGTGCCAAGTCGCAGTCCGACAAGCGCTTCGCCACCTCCTGGACCAATCTGATCAAGGACATCGAGAAGGCCGCCAAGCTNGCCTATGCCCACGGCAGCAAGCCATCGACGTTGTCTGATGAGGAGTGGGCCTTGGTGCTGAGCCACCGCAGCCGCTCCACGACGGCCCGTCCTCGCCGCACTGTGAAGAAGAAGGTTGTGGCGACCAAGAAAACGGCTTCACGCCGCACCCGCACCCGCAGTTCCGCTGCTGCTGAGCCNGCTGCNGTCAGCAGCAATGGCAAAGCACCGGTTGCCGCGAACTGACGCTTACCAGAGGCTGCACTGCCCCTGCTGCCTGAGCAGGTGATCCGCCAGCACCAAAGCCACCATCGCTTCCACCATCGGCACGGCTCGGGGCAGTACACAGGGGTCGTGCCGCCCCTTGCCGGCCAGCGTGGTGGCGTTGCCTTCCGAATCGACGGTCTGCTGTTCTTTCCGGATTGTGGCTGTGGGCTTGAATGCCACGCGGATCACAATCGGCTCGCCGTTGCTGATTCCGCCTTGAACGCCGCCGGAGTTGTTCGTAGCGGTTTGCAGTCGGCCATCGTCTGTGGGCAGGAAGGCATCGTTGTGCTCACTGCCTTTGAGCAGCGTTCCGCCAAAGCCTGATCCGATTTCNAAGCCCTTGGTGGCGGGGAGGGACATCACCGCCTTGGCCAGGTCCGCTTCCAGCTTGTCGAACACNGGCATNCCTAGCCCTGTGGTCGGGTTGCGCACCACGCATTCGATCACCCCGCCGCAGGAATCGCCATCNCGTCCGATGGCCTCGATTCGTTCGATCATCTGGGCGGCCACGGGAGCATCCGGGCATCGCACGATGTTGGCTTCGACCTCCTCCAGCGACACGGCGGTGGGATCAATCCCACTCGCTTCGATGGTGTGGATCCGCTTCACCCAGGCCAGCACTTCGGTGCCACCGGCTTTCCGCAGCAGCTGTTTGGCGATGGCTCCAGCGGCCACGCGACCGATCGTTTCCCGGGCCGAAGCCCGTCCACCTCCGCTGCGGGCCTGAATGCCATATTTCACCTGATAGGTGGCATCGGCGTGGGATGGCCGGAAGGCCATCGCCATGTCCTTGTAGTCCCCCGGCCGCTGGTCCTTGTTGCGCACCAGCATCGCGATCGGTGTTCCAAGGGTGGTGTTGCCATCGAGAAGACCGCTGAGCACCTCCACCTGATCCGCTTCCTTGCGGGGGGTGGTGATGTGGCTCTGTCCCGGCCGTCGACGGTCCAGGTCTGCCTGGATCGCCTCCAGATCGAGTTCGAGGCGCGGGGGACAGCCTTCCACGATCACGCCCACACCGCCCCCGTGGGATTCACCGAATGTGCTGATCCGGAAGAGTTCGCCGAAGCTGCTGCCCATGNGTGATCCGCTCTGCCAGGAGGCTACGAAGCCGCCGTTTTCAACAGGGCCCGTTCGCGCATGTTCTGCAGATGCTGCCAGATCTGTGCGATGNCCAGAAACAGCCAGCTCATGCCNACGAGCCAGAAGGGTTGATCGCGTCGGAACACATCGAACAGCAGCACAACCCGGGGCTGATCAGAGCGGTTCACGGCTGAGTGCAGGAAGGTGTCATCCCAGAGGAACCCTTCCCCTTCTCTGAGGTAGTNGGTGGTGCCATCGATCAGGAGTTCACACGATGTGCGGCCACGCCCCAGATCGTCCACGTAGAGCGGAAGATGGAAGCGCCACACCCCCTTGAANGGGCCTTTGTGGGGGCGCAGCACCTTGCCTGGAGGGAACAGGCTCACGGCTGCGGACACCACGTCGCGATGTCTGGCCAGAAAACTCTGGAGCGTGGGGATCAGCGCCTGGTTGGCGGGATAGTCATAGCCGTAACCGCGAAGCGGCAGCATTCCCCAGGCCTTGCGGTCGAATTCGTAGAGCGTCCGCTGTTGCTCCATGATTTCGTGATTCGCAGGCAACCGTCCTGACAGGGCCACTTCGAGGGTTTCCTTGCGGATGGCCGCGTAGGCCTGATCCAGTTCGGCGCTGGCCGGGAAATGCTCCTGAGCACTCACGACAGGAGGGTTGTGCAGGGATTGCAGATAGCACCAACGCGCGATCTCTCTCCAGAACCGGTAATTCCACGGGCCCCAGCGCAGCAGTTTTTGCCGTACAGACCTCTTCCGAACCGACGTCCTCTGCACCGACCTCTTCCGCACAGCCTTGTTCAGTCGGGCGGAAGCATCGCACGTGCCGATGCCCTCAAGCGTCCACTACCACGAACGAGAGCCCTGCCAAACCAAAGGGTCGGTAGGGCTCAAAGGCAAGATCCGGTCGTGATTCCTTCAAGTCCAAAAAGGCGTTGCGGGCTCCAGAGCAATCGAACCGTGTGCCGCAGTGGTAGTGCTCGAAGGCGAGGATGACTCCATTGCTGAGACGAGGCGTCAGCCAGCGCAGGACAGCTCTGACTTCGGTGAAGGACTGGAAGCTGACGAACACGAAGGCCAGACGATCTGGAATCGGCGGAGGATCGCTTGAGCCATCGGGGTCGAGCTTCACCAGTTCGCGCTGCTGTGAACCGATGCCAGCCCATCGGCACCGTTGCGTGAACGCCGCTGTGGACAGCAATGGTGTGCCAGGCAGCCAGCGGGGATGGAGATCGCGTGCCGTTTGCGCTGCGGCGATGCGATCAAAGCTGCTGTAGGCCCACANTTTTCGTTCGATCGGTTGACTTTGCACCGCTCGCCAGGCCATCTGGAACGTGAGAAAGCGCTGGCATCCGAACTCGGCGTAGTCGCCGTCAATGCGGTTGAAGTGCAGCAGCCGCAGCGCGGTGCGGAGAAACGCAGCGGTGTCCGCATTGTTGGCTCGCCGTTGACGCAGTCCGGACACGGCATGGCGCAGGCGCTTCATGGTTCTGGAGATCGAGTCGCGGTGGGGCGCTGCGCAGGTTTGATCTGCATCAGTCGTTCCAGCCCCCTGCGCAATGTGGCGGCCCAGTCCATGCCGTCGCGTCGGATCAGCACCGTGTTGGGATAAAAGGGCGAGCGGTCGACATGCTCAGGCCAGGTGGTGACACTCTCGCGGTCCAAGATCACCACACAGGGAATGCCCAGGGCCCCGGCCATGTGGGCGGTTGTGTTGCTGATGGTCAGCACACGCCGGACCGAAGCGACCTGGCCGGCGTACCCATCCAGATCCTTGAACTGATCCACCCGTCGTGCAGCTTTCACGGGGCGACCGCTCTGCCGGACTAGATCATTCAGTCCAGCACGCCCTTCCTCATACTGCAGCGATTGCACACGCCCTGGCACCNCCCGAAGCAGGCCTGCCCAGTCCTCCAGCGAGGGCAGACATTTGTACATCGCTTTGGAGTACCAGGAGATGCCAAGTCCCCGGCGGGTTGCCCCTGATGTGGGCGGAGGGGTCAGCGGTTGGAAGCTGTCGACGATCAGCTCCTCGTTGTGCGCATAGAACAGCGCCAGTTGCTCGTAGCTCGTCCAAGCGGTGTCGGCATCCTCTGGAATTTCGGCGGTGGCACGGACGAAGCGGACCGTCGGAAAACTGCGTTGGAACAGAGGAATCAGACGATCTTCGGTTTGCACGATCAGTTCACCGACATCCGCCGCTGCTTCGGCCACGAGGTGCACCAGCCGCAGCTCATCCCCCAAGTCNCGCTGGCGCTGCTCCAGCACGAGGGTTCTGACGTGATCGCGTGGGCCCCGCCAAGGCCGGCCCGGAACAGTGCGTTGCAGCCTCGCGATCTCGTGGAAGGTTTTCCAGGCCTGCCTGTAATAGCCGCACCGCTCCATTTTGTTGGCGGCCTCTGTCATGCCGCGCAGATCGCCGTTCACCCCGGCCAGGCGAGCTTTTTCCGCTTGCCAGGACAAGTTGGCGTAACGCATGAAGTTCACCCNGGCACGATGAGAGTAGGAGGTTTGCGTCTTGTCTTCTGGAGAGAGCTTGAAGAGCTTGAATCACAGCACCTCTATGGTCTTATCAGGAGAATTACGGGTTCGTGATTGAAAGGGTGGATCGTGCTTCTGCGAAGCAGTGAAACCGATTCTTTGGTAATCGTCCTTTCCANAGATGATAATCACTTTTGCCNGNNCAGATGAAGAAACCAGCAATGAATTGGCGGNTGTTTTGATTGCTGATCGTGTGAGCGACTCGACTGGGTTGAGCCTCAATCTGANCATNCAAGAGATCCAGGGTTCTCCTGGCCAAAGGCNCGACAGTNCATCNAAGCGTNAGACATCCGGATCGATNTCTGACGCNTCAGGATCGCAGTCCTCGCTGGCGGTGAAGTGAAGTCCAACGACAACATGATTCAGGGCCCAGGCCGACGGCTCTGAAAAGGCGTTTCAGACCACTCTC